>CAUSUG010000020.1:0-17144 GCA_963534765.1 uncultured Oribacterium sp. | reverse complement strand
GGTTTCGATACCGGTTGCCGCCTCAATTCTCATTGCCATGGAGGAAGAATGTCCGATTCCCTCCGCATTGATAATGATGTAATGCTTCTTTCCTCTTTTTCTGCTTTCGATAATACGGTTGATGATGGCCTGCTCGTCTCCATCATACTTCTCCGGCAAAAGAATTTCTTCCGCACCATTTGCCACACCACACCAAAGGGCGATATAGCCTGCGTGTCTTCCCATTACTTCGATAATGGAACAACGCTCGTGGGAGGTAGAGGTATCTCGAATCTTATCAATAGCCTGCATAGCGGTATTGATAGAAGTATCAAATCCAATGGTATAATCTGTGCAGGCGATATCCAAGTCAATGGTTCCGGGAACGCCGATGGTGTTAATGCCTAAAGCGGAGAGCTTTCCGGCACCCATGAAGGAGCCGTCTCCACCGATAACCACCATGCCGTCGATGCCGTGCTTCTTACAGATTTCCGCACCTCTCTTCTGGCCTTCGGTTGTGGTAAACTCCTTACATCTGGCGGTATACAATACAGTACCTCCACGGCTTACTATATCGGAAACAGAGTGGCTGTCCAATTCTTTGATTTCTTCTTCTAAGAGTCCTGCATAGCCACGCATAACCCCCTTAACCTTTAGGCCATTGTGAATCGCGGTTCTTACCACGGAACGAATAGCCGCATTCATTCCGGGAGCATCCCCTCCGGAAGTTAAAACACCAATTGTTTTTACTGCTTTCCCTGCCATAACTGCCTCCAATCTACCTTACTGTTTTGATTTTATTCTTTACCGTTTCTCTATACCGGTTTTTCCACACACTGCACATTGTATGTACCCGGCATATATCCCGGTCATGCAACTTGCCCGAGTCTCTTCTTGTGATATACCATTCTTATCAATATCCGTTATGCAGTGCAACTCGTCATGTATTTATTTCTGAACAAGTACACTATATTACTCTATCCTTACGCATTTTTCAAGGATTTTAGCTGTTCTTTCACATTTTCCTGACCTACAATTTTTGCAAGATTTTCCAGCAATTCTTGGGAAGATTGTACAGCATATAGCTTCCCTAAGCGTTTTATAGCCTTTTCTTTCCTAAGGTAAATGGCCACGGTACTTTCGCCTCCCTCTTGAGACAGGCATTCCAAAACTTCCTTTTCCTTCTCCAGATAGGCCTCTTTGTCGGAAAATTGCAACCAAATTTCTTTCGGCAAATTTTCAAAAGCTATAATTTTTTCCGCAATCAATTTACCGTTGGCTTCATCACTCATTTGCACTCTGCCGTAGACAAATACCTTTCTATCCTCCTGAATCAGTTCCTCCGTAAGCTCGTAGGTCTTAGGGAAAACCACCACTTCCATGGATCCGGTATTGTCTTCCAAGGTCACAAAGGCCATCATGTCATTTTTCTTGGTAATCCGCCTGTTAATGCCGGTAATCATCCCTCCTACGGTACAATGCTCATCGTCCACAAGATTCTTCTCTTCCTCAATCGCTTCCAGGGAGAAGTCTCTGGCTCTTCTGCTGCAAAGCTGCTTTAAAAGGGCTCTGTCACTGTCCAAGGGGTGTCCGGAAAGATATACTCCCAGGGCATCCTTTTCATTTCGTAAAAGCTCAGCCTTTGGAAATTCTTCCAAATCCGGAAAAATCAGCTCAAATTCCTGTCTTTCCTCCGCCTCTTCTCCTAAAAGATCCAAAAGGCTCATCTGCCCTGCAATCTGATCCTTCTTTCCCTTCTGTAAATCCTCCAAAACCTCCGGAAGCATCACCAGCTTTTCCCTTCTGTTTCCTTCCAGATTGTCAAAGGCTCCTGCATGGATAAAGGACTCCATGGCCCTTCTGTTAATACCTCTTTGACTTAGTCGCTGTACCAAATCTTCAAAGTTTCTAAAGAGTCCGTTCTTTCGTTCCAGAATAATCTGTTCCGCGGCGGATCTTCCCACCCCCTTTACCGCGGAAAGGCCGTATCGAATCTTTCCATCCTTCACGGAGAAGCCCACCTCCGCCAGTTGAATATCCGGTGGCAGTATCTCTATGCCCTGTTCTCTAGCTACCTCGATATACTCAGCGGTTTTCACCGTGTTATCCATAAAGGAACTCATGGTGGCGGCGTAGAATTCCGGAGCATAGTAATATTTTAGGTAGGCAGTTTGGTAGGAAAGAAGAGCATAGCTTACCGCATGGGACTTGTTAAAAGCATACTTGGCAAAATCAATCATCTTGTCATAAATCCGATTGGCCACCTCTTCGGAAATTCCCTTGGAAATGCAGCCTGCAATGCCTTCTTTTTCATTGCCGTAGACAAAGCTCTGCCTTGCCTCCTCCATGACGGAGGTTTTCTTCTTGGACATAGCTCTTCGTAAGAGATCTGAGCCGCCCATGGTAAAGCCGGCCAGGTCTCGCACGATCTGCATAACCTGCTCCTGATACACGATGACTCCATAGGTATTTTTCAGGATGGATTCCATTTCCTTACAATCATAGTGTACGGTAGCAGGATTTTTCTTTCCGGCAATATAGTCCGGAATAAAGTCCATAGGCCCCGGTCGATACAGAGCTACTCCCGCAATAATGTCATCCAGACAGGAGGGCTGTAAGCGCTTCATAAAGTTTACCATCCCCGCAGATTCCAACTGGAACACACCGGCACAATCCCCTTTGGATAACATGGCGTAAACCTTGGCGTCATCATAGGGAAGGCTGTCCAAATCCAGCTTTACCCCGTGATTTTCCTCTATAAAACGGAGGGCATCCTGAATTACCGTCAGGGTGCGAAGGCCTAAAAAGTCCATCTTTAATAGCCCCAGCTCCTCTATGGTGGTCATGGTAAACTGGGTGGTAATGGAACCGTCGGAACCTCTGGACAGAGGCACATAGTCGGAAACCGGACTTCCGGCAATCACCACTCCTGCTGCATGCATGGAGCTATGTCGGGGAAGCCCCTCCAAACGAAGACACATATCAATCATTTGCTTGGTTTCCTCTTCCGTGTCATAAAGGTTTTTTAATTCCTTACTGACACTCAGCGCCTTTTCCAAGGTCATATTTAATTCGTTTGGCACCAGCTTTGCCAGCTGGTCACATTTGGCATAGGGAATGTCCAATACTCTTCCCACATCTCGGATGACCCCTCTTGCCGCCAGGGTTCCGAAGGTGATAATCTGGCTGACCTGCTCTTTTCCGTACTTCTTTCCCACATAGTCAATGACTTCCTGCCGTCTTTCGTATTCAAAGTCCACATCGATATCCGGCATGGTTACACGTTCCGGATTTAAGAATCGCTCGAAAAGCAACTGATGCTCCATGGGGTCAACATCCGTAATCCCTATAGCATAGGCCACAATGGAGCCTGCCGCGGAGCCTCTTCCCGGCCCCACCGCTATGCCGTGGGTTTTTGCAAAATGAATATAGTCCCAAACCACCAAAAAATAGTCCACAAAGCCCATATCGGAAATGGTATTTAACTCATAGTAGAGCCTATCCTTATTTTCCTGCCGGCTCTCACCGTAGCGTTTCTCCAGCCCCTTAAGACAAAGCTCCTCCAAATAGCTGTAGGCGGTATGCCCCTCCGGCACAGGATATTTCGGCAAATGATATTCCCCGAAAGTAATATTCACCTGACAGCGCTTGGCAATTTTTGCGGTATTTTCTAAGGCTTCCTTGGCATAGGGGAAAAGCTCCTCCATCTCCTCTTCGCTTTTGATATAAAACTGTCCGCCGGGATAGCGCATCCTATCCTCGTCCATCAGTTTTTTTCCGGTCTGTAAGCAAAGCAGGATGTCATGGGCCTTGGCATCCTCCTTATAGGTATAGTGAATATCGTTAGTGACCACCAAAGGAATCCCGGTTTCTTCATGGAGACGTAACATCCCCTGATTCACCAGCTTCTGCTCCGCATAGCCGTGGTCCTGCATTTCCAGGAAGAAATTCCCCTTTCCGAAAATGCCTTCATAGCGGAGTGCCGCCTGTTTTGCCTCCTCATACTGAGAAAGTCGCAGATTTCTGGATACCTCTCCCGCAAGGCAGGCAGACAGGGCAATGATTCCCTCATGGTACTTTTCTAAAACTTCGTAGTCCACTCTGGGCTTATAGTAATAGCCCTCGGTGAAGCCCAGAGACACCAGCTTCATCAGGTTATGATAGCCTATATCATTTTCCGCAAGAAGCACCAGATGATAGTATCTGGCCTCTCCCTTTTGGATAAAACGCTCCTCCATGGAACGACTCAAATAGATTTCCGAGCCAAGAATCGGGTGAATTCCCTGTTTCTTTGCCTCTTTATAGAAGTCTATCACACCGTACATTACCCCATGGTCTGTAAGGGCAATGGAGTCCATTCCCAGCTCCTTCACCCTGGCAATCATCTCCGGAATCTTTCCGGAGCCGTCCAACAAACTATAGCTGCTATGTACATGTAAGTGTGTAAATGCCATTTTCTATCCTTCTATCCGCAAGACCTTCGCCCTAAACCCTTTATCCTACCCTCTATACTGTACAGGCTAATTTCCGTATTGCCTAGTCTTTTTGTATAGAAAAAGGAGCCCGTTTCCGAGCTCCTCTGTTTAAATCGCTTCTCCAAGAAGATATCCGCTGATTGCTGAAATCGCATCCTCTTCATCTTCTCCCTCTGCAGATACATATAGCTCTGCGCCGTTATTAATGCCGAGTGCCATCATCCCCATAATGGATTTTGCATTTACCCTTCTGCTTCCCTCCGTCATATAGATGCTGGATTGAAAGCGACTGGCAATTTGTACGAGCATCGCCACCGGATGATCATCTGTTTTGTTTGTTAAGTTAACGGTTACATTACTGTCTTTCATGGTCTGTGCCTCCCTGGTGCATTTGAGCTCCCTAAACGCAGGGTATCCTCACTCCATCCTCAGTTCCAAAGCTGTCTGTCTAAATTGTCTTGAAAATGCAGGCCTAACCAATGTACCTTTGCGAGGAAAGCTCCTCTTTTGCATATTTTATTTTTTTAATCCTATTTCTTATGCGTAGCGGATTGTTCCTCCCGAAGTTCTTTTGCAATTCTGGCCAATTTACGCAGGCGATGATTCACCCCGCTCTTTCCTATAGGGGGCTCTAATCCCTGTGCAAGCTCCTCCAAAGAAGCATCCGGATATTGCAAACGACGCTTTGCCACCTCTTTAAGAGCCTTCTCCAGTCGATCCAGTCCTAAGACCTCCTCGATGTATTGAATTTCTTCCTGCTGCTTTAAGCTGGCTTTTACTGTGCGATTAATGTTTGCGGCTTCAAAGTTTACGCGCCGGTTCACATTTTCGCTGACCTCCTTTAAAATGCGGGCATTCTCCAATTCCATCAAGGCATCCACTGCCCCTAAGAGTTTTAAAACATCTGCGATCTCCGAAGCATCCTTGAGATATACCATATGATTTTTGCCTCTTTTTCCCTGCTTTGGATGTAGAGAATAATGTCGTAGAATCTCTTCTACTTCCCTGCCGTCCTCTGCTTTAGAAAAAACAAATTCCAAATGATATTCTTTTTGGGGATTAGTTAAAGAAGCGTTAGAAAGAAAAATCTGTCTTAGTTTTTCCCTTCTCCCCTTCTCATCATCTGCTTTCATATTAAAGGTTTTTTCCAAAGCTGTAAAGTCAATTCTCCTTAGCTCCTCCTTGACTTTCTGGGAAAAAGAGGCTTTTTTTGCTTGTTTTTCTACTGTCATCTTTTTTGTCTCTTGGCAAATTTCTATGTTATTTTTCCATAAATTTTCTGTTTTTTATGGAGTTTTTATGTTTTTTTCTATTTATATCATTTCCTTATATCTCTATGTTCCAGTGCTATCCCATAATCTGCAGTATCCTTTAGGGATTGATACAATTTTTCCGCCATAGTGACGGAACGGTGCTTTCCTCCGGTGCAAGCCAGCCCCAGTACCAGCTGGTTCTTCCCCTCCGCCACATAAAGAGGAAGAAGAAAATGAAATAAATCCACTAATTTGTCTAAAAAGATTTGCGCATTCCCATCCTGAAACACAAAGTCCTGTACCGCCTTTTCCTCCCCGGTATGGGTCCGTAAATCCGGGTCATAATAGGGGTTTGGTAAGAAGCGCAGGTCAAAAAGAAGATCCAAGTCCTCCGGCATTCCGTATTTAAAACCGAAGGAAAGAATGGAAAGCTGAAGATTTTGATACTTCTTCTCCTCCTGCACAATCTCCTTAAGCTGCTGCCGGAGATTTTTTGTTAAGAGCCTGGAGGTATCAATGATTAAATCCGCCTTCTTTCGAAGAAAGGCCATCTTCTCTCTTTCCTTTGTGATGCCATCCTGAATCCTGCCTTCTTTTGACAGAGGATGACTTCTTCTGCTTTCCTTATAGCGTTGAATCAGCACTTCATCACTCGCATCCAAGAAAAGAATTCGAAAGGGCACCTTCTTTTCTTCCCGCCAGTTTTCAATAATCTTTTCCAGCTCTGAAAGCTCTTTTCCGTTTCTGCTGTCAATCCCTAAAGCTGTCCTCTGTTCATTTTCCCTACTGGAGAGCAAGAGCTCCAAAAAAGAATTCATAAGCCCTATGGGCAGGTTGTCGATACAGTTAAAACCGAAGTCCTCCAAATGCTTCAGACAAACGGTTTTGCCCGCCCCGCTCATACCGGTTACAATTAAAATTTCCCCCACAGCTTTACCTCTGTTTCTAAACGCACTCCCTGCTTTTCTTCCACAATTCGAATCACTTCCCTGATCAGTCGGTAAATCTCTTTGGCGCCGGCTCCTCCCAGGTTCACCACAAAACCGCAATGTTTATCGGACACCGCCGCTCTTCCCATTTGAAAGCCCCTTAAGCCGCTGACTTCAATAAGGCGGGAAGCATAGTCTCCCTCCGGTCTTTTAAAGGTGGAGCCTGCTGAAGGCATATCCAAAGGCTGTTTTTCCTCTCTTCGTCTTTGAAAATCCTGCATTTTTTCCCGGATTTCCGTAGGATTCCCTTTTTCCAGAAGAAAGCTTGCTTTTAGACAAATATCATTTTCCGAAAGGCAGGAATGTCTATAGGAAAACTCCATTTCGGAAAGCTCTTTCTTTTGAAGCTCTCCCTTCTCATTTAAGAGGAGTCCCTGATAAAAGAAATCCTTGATTTCTCCTCCGTAGGCTCCGGCATTCATTTTCACCGCTCCCCCAAGGGTTCCGGGAATACCGGAAAGGGGTTCAAAGCCGGTGTAGCCTGCTTCCATGGCAACCTCCGCCATTTTCTTTAAGGTGCATCCGGCCTCTGCTTCCAACAGCCCCCGGCCGTCCTCTTGCTCTTTTATGCTGCATGCGGATAAGTTATCCTTTAATAAAATAACAGCCTCATCCACGCCCTCGTCAGAAACCAGGAGATTGGAGCCGTTCCCCAAAATCAGATAGGGGCGGCCCTCCTTGTATAATTCCTTTACCAGCTCCTGTACTTCTTCTACGCCGGAGGGAATATAAAAGTCTTTTGCCTTTCCGCCAACCTTAAAGCTGGTATAGTCCTTTAAGCTCTGTTCCGTTCTATGCTCCATCCTGCTCACTTTCCCCTAAAAATCTTCCGCTTCCTGTTTCTTCATGTTGGCGGTCACTCGTTCATACAGCACCTGTGCCGCATTGTAGCCCATCTTCTTGGCTCTGTTGTTAATGGCGGCACACTCTACAATGATAGCCACATTTCTTCCCGGACGAATGGGGATATCATAGCTGATAATATTGTTGCCTAAAAATTCTATATAGTTATCCTTTAATCCAAGACGGTCATAGTCCTTCTCCTTGGACCACTCCGCCAAATTAATGACCATATTCAGTGTCTGGGTATCCTTTACCGATTCCACACCGAACATCTGCTTTACATCGATAATGCCGATTCCACGAAGTTCAATAAAGTGCTTGGTAATATCCGGTGCCGTTCCCACTAAAGATTCATCGGAAACCTTTCTTAATTCCACTACATCATCGCTAACCAGACGGTGTCCTCTCTTAATCAGCTCCAGGGCGGCCTCGGACTTGCCGATTCCGCTGTCCCCCATGATGAGAACACCCTCTCCGTACACATCCACCAACACGCCGTGGACGGTAATCATTGGCGCCATCTTCACCTTTAACCAACGGATAATTTCTCCCTCCAGCTCCGTAGTGGGCCTGGGGCTGGACAAAAGAGGAATTCCGGCCTCCTGGCAGGCGGAAATCATGCAGGAATCCGGCTCAATGTCTCTGGCATAAATAATACAGGGGATAGGATACTTGGTAATCTCATTATATCTTGCCCTTCTCTCCGGCCTTTCCATCCGCATCAAATACGCCGTCTCCACATTTCCGATAATCTGCACGCGCTCGGAATCAAACTGGGCAAAAAAGCCGGCAAGCTGTAAGGCAGGACGGTTTACATCCGGAATCGTCATGTAAATCTGATCCGTATCTATTTCCGGAGTGAGATTCTTTAAATTCTCTTTTTTGATTAACTCCGATACACTCACTTTTTCCGCACTTTTCATGAAAACCTCCTGCTTTAGGGGGATGCACTGTCCCACTGTTTTTCTATCTTTTGCAGTATAGGTTTTTCAGGCTAAAATTGCAATCCCAAAGAAGCTATGCTACACTTCAAAAACAGTCTTAATAAACGAGATATCGCACGCTTTGCGCACGATACTCGTTATGAATAAGATGTCCCGAGCGTTTATACGCCATAGCTTTAGAAGAAATAGTTTATCAGAAGATAAAAAAGATAAAGAATATACCGGGGGAGGAGGAAAAGAACGAAGATGGAGAAGGACAAGGCTATCGGTATTTTTGATTCCGGTCTTGGCGGGCTTAGCGTCTTAAGAAAGCTTAAGCAAGAGCTTCCCGGAGAAGACTTTATTTTTTACGGAGACCAAAAGCATGCCCCCTATGGAGAAAAATCAGAGGAAGAAGTACGTTCTCTTTCCCTCTCCGCCTACCGTTTTCTACAGGAAAAAGGGGTAAAAGCCACCGTTATTGCCTGTAATACCGCCACCTCCGCAGCTGCCCCCTATCTTCGGGAGCTGTTTCCGGAGGATATCATTATCGGTATGGAGCCTGCGGTAAAGCCTGCAGTTGAAGCATTACAGGATGAAGCCGAACCGGGTAAGACGAAAAAAAAGATTCTGATTATGGCTACAGAGCATACCCTTAAGGGAGAGCGTCTCCACCAGCTGATTTCCCGTTTTGGAGATTCTTCCCAATTTCTTCTCCTCCCCTCCCCGGGCATCGTTCGCCTCTTGGAAGCAGGAAAGGGAGACAGTCCGGAAATGGAAGACTATCTTTCTCAGCTTTTACTCCCCTATCGGAATAAAGCCGTTTCTTCTATTGTCTTAGGTTGCACCCATTTTCCCTTTGTAAAGGATCAGATTCAAAACGCCCTGCCCTATCCTGTTCGATTCTTTGACGGGGCGGAGGGCACAGCCAAGGAAACCCGGCACCGTTTGGAGGAGAGGGGTCTTTTGAAGGAGGAAATGCAAAAGGGTCAGGTAGAGCTTTTTAGCAGTAACGAAGACAGCTCTTTGATGGAAGCTTTTTACCGGAAGAATTGCCTTCTTTTTTCTTAAAAAAAATTTTTTTAGAAAAGTTCTTGACAAGTTTTCGGAAGTTTTGTATATTGTACGGGTGCCGCGAAAACGGCAGAAACAAGCGCCCTTAGCTCAGCTGGTAGAGCAGTAGACTCTTAATCTATTTGTCCAGGGTTCGAGTCCCTGAGGGCGCAGTTCTAAAGAATGTTGGAAGAGCAACATTCTTTTTTTTTATTTTTTTCTAAAGACTTTTGCTTGTCCTTTCTCTTTCTTAAAAGCTTTGCTATACTCTGTAGGAAATAACTTTTGAGTAAAGGAGATTCTTATGCAAAAGATTTTAGTTTGCGATGATGATAAACAGATTGTAGAAGCCATTTCCATCTATCTTACCGGAGAAGGATATCAGGTGATTAAGGCTTTTGACGGATATGATGTTTTAAAGATTTTGGAAAAGGAAAATGTGGATCTTATCATCCTGGACGTGATGATGCCCGGTCTGGACGGTATCCGTACCACCTTGAAGATTCGAGAAAAAAGCTCTATCCCCATCATTATCCTAAGTGCCAAGGGCGAGGACACCGATAAGATTCTCGGTTTAAATATCGGTGCGGATGATTATATCACCAAACCCTTTAACCCCTTGGAAATGGTGGCCAGAGTAAAGTCCCAGCTTCGCCGCTACACCCAGCTTGGCAATATGAATGAACAATCTAAGGGAGAAGCCATTTACAGCTGCGGCGGTCTGGTGATTAACGATGATACCAAGGAAGTGTCCGTAGACGGCGAATTGGTAAAGCTTACCCCCATCGAGTACAATATTCTCCTTCTTCTGGTTCGAAATGCAGGAAAAGTCTTTTCCATTGACGAAATTTATACCTCTATTTGGAACGAGGAAGCCATCGGAGCGGACAACACCGTAGCGGTGCACATCCGTCATATTCGGGAAAAAATTGAAATTAACTCCAGAAAACCCAAATACCTGAAGGTGGTTTGGGGTGTGGGTTATAAAATCGAAAAGCAGGGAAAGAGCGAGGACTAAGCATGAAACGTCTTCTGCCCTTTTTGCTCCATTTTTTCATTTTATTTCTCTTTTCCATCAGTCTGGTGCTGTTGCATTTTGCCCCCAAGGGAAGTGATACCATTGCCTTTTTGCAGGAGAAGAACTATCTTTCTTCCTCCAGCTTCGACAGTGCGGTTTCGGAAAGCATTAACGATATCTTCGATTATATTGATCTTCGGGATCTTTTTGAAACCAGAGGTACCCTGGATTTAAACCACACCATAGCCCAGAGTGAAAGCAACGGAGCTACCCGTTCCTACAGTCTGGACTATTTGATTAAGTATGCCCGTTCCATGGGCTACTATTTAAATGAGAAAAATGAAATCATGGAGGACGGTCCCGCCACCGTCACCAAGGAACAGGACGAAAAAGAGCACCAGATTAAAGTCATTTACCGTGCCTATCTTCCGGATTATCAGCCTGCCAGCCCCGCTGACGGTTTTATGAGTCTGGGAAGGCTGTCAAAGGAAGCGCTGAGCTATTTGGCAAAATACTATGCGATTCGCTCCCGATATTTTGATCAGGGGTCCAATTTCCATTTTTATGTGGCCTATAGCAACGGCAATAATTCCACCTATTATAATAATGAAAATGACGGCACCGCGGAAAAAATTCAAAAGCTGGGAAAATATGTTTTTACAGACTCCTCTTCTTTGGAAATCAAAAGCAATTTAAAAACGATTCCTTCCAATCTGGTGCCTCTTCTGGAGGCCAGAGACCCTTATAAGGACGGTTCCTATGTCTTTGCGGCAGGAGTGGATACCTCCTTTCCGGTTCATGATCAATATAAGACCATGATGGAGGAATATAGCATTCGAAGAAACCTGAGTATTCTGGGCGTGGTGCTTTTCTTCGGAAGTCTACTGGCCTTTGTACTGAGCTTTGCTTCCTTATTATTACACACCGGTCGGGGAGAAAATCGACAAATGATTCTTTATGCCATTGACCGGGTGCCCCTGGAAGGCATTTTAGCCATTGCTGTCTTTTGGTTCTTTTTTGCAGAGGTCTTTAATCGATACTTTTTCGACAGCTTGATTCTGGTGCTGGGAAAATTACCGGAACCCCTCTTCTTCCATGGGATTGGACTTTTCGCCCTTCGCTACACAGTTTTTCTGCCTTTGCTTCTTTCCTTGGTACGGCAGATGCGAAAGGGAATTTTATTTTCTTCTTCCTATAGCAGAAGAATTTGGAGTCTTCTGGAGAGTACCCTCTCCGCCAGCGGTTTTGCCCGCTCCCGACTCTACAGCGTCCTGCTTTTCGTCCTTCCGAATTTCCTGGGCATCGGACTTTTCGGCTATAATCTTTACTGCTTTTTCCACCAAAAAAGCCTTTTGCATCTGGGCTTTAGCCTGCTACTGCTCTTCCTTTTGATTTCCATCGACTACTACTCCTACTCCATCAGCAGGGGCTTAAAGGCGGCGGTAACGGAGCAGGTTAAGGCGGAGCGTTTAAAAACCGACCTGATTACCAATGTTTCCCATGATTTAAAGACCCCCCTTACCAGCATTATCAGCTATGTGGATCTTTTAAAGCGGGAAAATATTGAAAGCCCCAGAGTCCAAGAATATATCGCCGTTTTGGAGCAAAAGTCCGCACGTTTGAAGAATCTGACGGAGGATTTGGTGGAAGCCAGCAAGGCCAGCTCCGGAAATATCTCTTTGGAGCTTATCCCGATTCACTACACTGAGATTTTGCAGCAAAGTCTGGGGGAGTTCGAAGACAAGTTGGCGGCCCGCTCCTTACAGGTGCTAACCACCCTTCCCCAGGAGGATATTCTGATTCTGGCGGACGGTCGACAGCTTTTCCGTGTACTGGAAAATCTGTTAAACAACTGCTGTAAATATGCTTTACAGGGAAGCCGTGTTTATGTGGATTTGCAAAAGGATGAGGAAGAGGCTACCTTTACCATGAAGAATATTTCAGAAGCCCCCTTAAACGTTTCTCCGGAAGAGTTAACGGAACGTTTTGTTCGAGGAGACGTAAGCCGAAGTACAGAGGGCTCAGGCCTTGGCTTGTCCATTGCGAAAAGCCTGACCAAGCTGATGAACGGTAAAATGAAGATTGAAATTGACGGGGATTTGTATAAGGTTTCCCTTTCCTTCCCTTTAGTTAAAGAGGAATTGTAAGTTAAAGAAGATAAAACAATCTCTGAAAGAGGAATTGTAAATTGAAGAAGATAAAACAATCTCTGAAAAATGACCTGTGTCGATACAGTAGAAAAAGCCTCTATTTTGTTCTGCTTTTTTCCATGCTTTTCTCTTTTGTATTTTCCAAACAGGCTTTTGCAGATACCTGGCCTGCTTGCACCGATCAAATCGAAGCGGATGGTGCTTTGCTGATGGATGCCAAGTCATCCACTATTCTTTATGCCAAAAATGAGAATACCCACTACTTTCCCGCCTCCATCACCAAGGTTTTAACCGCCATCGTTGTCTTGGAGCATGTGGAAAATCTGGAAGAAAAGGTCACATTTTCCCAGGAAGCCACCAGAGGAAATCTGGAAAACAATTCCACTGTCATTGCCGCATCTCCGGGAGATAAGCTGAGTGTTCGAGACTGTCTTTACTCCCTGCTGCTTCATTCTGCCAACGACTGTGCCAATGCTCTGGCAGAGCATGTGGCCGGCTCCAACGAAAAATTCGCAGAGCTAATGAATCAAAAGGCAGCGGAAATCGGCTGTACGAATTCTCATTTTACCAATCCTTCCGGACTGAACAATCCGGAACACTACACCAGTGCTTTGGATATGGCAAAAATCATGCAGTACGCCATAAGCAATCCGACATTTTGCCAGATTGATGCTACCCAGGTATACACCCACGGCCCCTTGATTAAGTATCCGGATCCCAATGCCCCGGAAAACACCATCTATGCTCACCATAAGATGATGAAAAAAAGCAACAAGGAGTATTACAGCGGTGTATTTGCCGGAAAGACCGGATATACCCTTCTTGCCGGAAACACCTTGGTAACAGCCTGCAAAAGAGGGGATACTACCTTAATTTGCGTAATCTTAAACGGTCATAACTCCCAATATAGGGACAGCAAAAAGCTTTTTGATTTCGGCTTTGCCAATTTTAATTCTTACCCTGCGGAAAACAATGATCCACGCTTTTCCCAGTTGGAAAATCCCTGGACGGTAGACGGGCTCCCCTTGGTGGAAGCTTTGCATTTTACCGTAGGAAGAGATGAGCAAATCTGTCTTCCCAAAAATATTCCCATAACGGATATCGCCTCTACCCTATCCTACGATATCAGTGAGGCAGAAAAAGCCAGCGGCAAGGTAGCCAAGATCCTTTATCAGTACGATGGAAGGACCGTGGGCACGGCTTATGTGTATCTGGAGGATTCTAAAAGAGAGGAAGACAGCAAGGACCTTCCCAATACTTCTTTAAAGAAGGCGGAAAATATTCCAAAGCAGATTTCCGTAGCCATGGAGAGTCAGGAAAACGAAAGCAAGGCGGAAGAATCCACAGCCGTGGAAAAAACAAACCACGCCCCCATTGTCTTCGATAAGAAGGCAGGAAAAATCATCCTGCAAAAGCCTATCCTACGGGTGCTTCAGATTCTTTTTGCCATTTTCGCTCTGGTGCTTCTTTCTCTTCTCTTCCTCTATCTTTTCCAAAGAAGGGAAGAATTCTACAGAGCCAGAAGAAGAAAAAGAATGTTAAAGCACACAAAGGACCTTAGCCGAGAACAAAAGGCAAAGCGTGACCTGATGTTTGAAAAGCGAAAGAGACAGAAAAAATAGTTTTTTTAGGAATTGTCCCGGAATTTTTAGAATATCTTTCTTGTTCTCCTAAAGAAGCCGTGATAAAATTCATAATGCAATACTATTATTTTTTCCAATCACTTTGTCGTAATACTATATGGATTTAATTTCAAAGAAAAAATAGCAGGATAAGGGTCTATTTCATCAAGGAGGATAAGAATGGAAACATTACACGTTATGATTCCCAATGCGGACAGTGTAAACGAATTTGTGGAGGTTACAGGAGACTTCAATTTTGATATGGATTTATGCGACGGAAACCGTTGCGTAGACGCAAAATCCATTTTAGGAATTCTGTATCTCGGAGTGGGAAAGGTTCATGAGCTTTCCGTACCTGAAGAGCGCCTTAAGTTCGTGGAAGATAAGCTTTCGGCTTTCGTAGTTACCGAATAGAATTAAGAAAACAAAAAGAGCTACAGAACTGAATTACAATCTCTTCTGTAACTCTTTTTTTATTATTGTAAAGTCTAAAAGTCTATAAGGTAAATCTTTCCTGTCTTTGCTCTTAACCTACTGGAAAGGATACCATTCTCCGTATAGCGCTTGGTTTGTCCGGCATTATAGCCTCTTCCATCGGTTTTCAGTACTCTTCGAATCTCCATCTTATCCGTAATAGATGCCCTCCACAGGGGGATATCCAAAGTACAGTCCTCATCTCCGCAGTATATAATAATCAGAGCGATTTGATTTTCACTGCATCGAAGATAGGATACCCAGTTTTTTCCACTTTTCAGGAGCATAAGATTTCCGTTTTTTAAGGCAGGTGAAGCCTTTCTGTGAGAAATCAAATACCGATGATATTCTAAAAGCTCCAAATCTTCCTTTCCCCAAGGATAGGGTCTACGACAATCCGGCTCAGTCCATCCGTATACGCCTACTTCATCACCATAAAACAGGGTAGGTGCTCCCGGCCAAGTAAACAAAAGCATACTGGCCAGACGGAAAAGACCGTAGTCAATGCCGATTCCCGCATCATCAAAGCCATCTTTCATTCTTCCGGCTCTTCTGTTGGTTCTGGTTAAGAAACGGGAATGATCATGGTTGGACAGCTGATTCATCGCAGCATCCAAGGCATTTTCCGGAAGCTTTGCCATGTTATAACGCATGGTGTTAAAGAATAGTTCTCCATCTCCGAATTTCTCCGGCTCAGCCCTGTCGGAATGCTTTTCCATACCGGTCAGAAACCAGCTTACCGGCTCCATAAAGGCATCGTAGTTCATAATGCTGTCCCACTCCTGCCCTTTCAGCCAGGCACTGGGATTTCCGTAATGCTCTGCTAAAATTACCGCGTCTTCATTAGCCTCCTTTACAGCTTTTCGGAACTTCTTCCAAAATCTGTGGTTATAGGCTTCACTGTGCCCTAAATCTGCCGCCACATCCAAACGCCAGCCGTCACAGGAAAAGGGAGGACTAACCCATTTTTTGGCAATCCCTAAGATTTCCGCCTCCAGCTTGGGAGCATTTTCGTAATTCAATTTTGGCAGGGTGTCGTTTCCCCACCACTTTTCGTAGCTGTCATTTTCCGGCCAATCCGTCTCTTCTTCCTTTGAAAAATGAAAGTAA
The DNA here is from genome assembly GCA_963534765.1 of uncultured Oribacterium sp. Lineage (GTDB taxonomy): Bacteria > Bacillota > Clostridia > Lachnospirales > Lachnospiraceae > Oribacterium. The sequence continues at coordinate 1,255 of CAUSUG010000020.1, read as the reverse complement.
TCCAGATAGGGACTGTAATAGCTTTCATAAGCCCCCTTGGGATAGGGTGAATCCTCCCCGGTTTTGTAGAAATAGGAAGCATTCATATAGCGATGGAAGGAACCGCAGTGATTAAAAACGCCGTCGATAATCACTCGCATCCCCCTCTTGTGGCAGGCCTCCACAAAAAGTAAGAACAGAGTATCACTGGCCTCCAGATTCTCTTTATCCGTACTGCGAATGCTGTACTTGGAGGCTTCTCTATTGTCTGTTCCCCCCTTCGGAAGCACTTTACCCCCGTCATTCACAATTCTTCCCAAATGGGGATCAATATGGTCGTAATCCTGGGTATCATATTTATGATTGGAGGGAGACACAAAGAGCGGGTTGAAATAAAGAACCTCTACCCCCAAATGTTCCAGGTAATCCAGCTTCTCCCAAACCCCTTCCAAATCGCCGCCATAAAAACGATGTACATCAAAGGACTCTACAGGGGCATCCCAATCTGAAACCGATACCACGGGACGTCCCAGATAAATATACTCCCTGTCCTCTACATTATTCTTTCCGTCACTGTTTCGGAAACGGTCCACAAAAATTTGATACATGGTGACACCTTTAATCCAGTCCGGAACAAAAAAATCCGGAAAAATGGAAAAAGCATATTGAATGTCCAAATCTTCCGTCACACCTAAACGATTGTAATGGATGACCTCTTCTCCCTTTTCAATACGAAAATAATAATGCAAAGGTTTATCCTTCAGTTTTATTTCCATTTCATAGTAATCAAAATAGTGATCACTGCTTTCCAACTGCATCGGATAAATCTGCTGTTCATCCGGAAGATAAAGCAAAACTCTATCTACATCCTCTCTTAGGGTACGAAAACGAATGGTCACATCCGAAAAGGCCGGGCTCTCCTCCGGCTCCCGATAAAACCCCTTTCCTATGCTATATAAGGCCTCTCGATTGATTCCTCTTTCCTCCATTTCGGAAATCCTCCTTTACTTCCCCAATCCTGAAAAAAGCGATACCGCCATTCCCGAATTCTTATCAAAACTTTTGAAACTTAAAGAATCACTTCTCCGATATAGTTTAATGCTCTATACTTCTGGGCATAGTCAATGCCGTAGCCTACAACGAAAACATCCGGAACCCAGAATCCCTTGTATTTTACATCTACTTCTACCTCTCTTCTCTCAGGCTTATCCAAGAGAGTACAGATTTCCAAAGAAGCGGGACGCCTTTCCCGAAGCAAATGCTCCAAATGGTGTAA
>CAUSUG010000019.1:0-17261 GCA_963534765.1 uncultured Oribacterium sp. | reverse complement strand
TGCTATGGAATGTCAAGCAGGCTATCAAGGATGCAAAGTAGCTTTCCCTCCATTTTAGATTTTAGGTACTTGTACCACTTTTCTAAAATGGAACATATTCTTTTCCTTTACGGTCCAATCATTTCTTTTCTGATTTCTTTCGGAAAACGTCGTATTACGAAAGATACAAAGAGTACGGTTTCCAAAACAATCGTCAGGGTACAAAGGACTGTAATCACCGGAACATTGGACTGGAATATGAAGGAACTGCCAAGGCCTAATAGATAAACAAGCACAAAAGGAATCATCAGTTTTTTATCCAATTTGTGGCTCTTTTTATTTAAATGCGCATTGTTAAACACACCAAGATAAAAGAGGAATAATCCTAAAAACATCATAATCACTCGGGCAATGCCCATGGCATCCTTAGCATAACCCAGGTCAATCGTACAAAGATTTAAACCGAACCACACAAAATAATGATTGTAAATCAGTCCTGCCCCGCTTTGACAAGGAAGATTCTCCTCAATGGCATGGTCAAATTCCGTGATGTAGAACAAAAATAAAGCTACTACCTGAAGCATTATCATAACGGAGTAAAACGATAATTTCTCTATTTCGAAGAAATCCGCTGCGGCTATCAGCATTTCCCCAAGGGTAATAATAGTAAGGAGTGTTAATCTTTCTATAAGGTGTGGCATATTAATGGGTACTCTAGCCATATCTTTTCGAAAGAAAATAGCACCCAGTATGATTACAATAAAGCCAAAACCGGTTAATAAGATGCGTCCGATTCCTGACAAAAACAAGCTGACTATAATACTAATCATGCCCACAAAAAGAAGCTGAAAAAAATCCCGAATCAGTTTTCGATCCTTTTCACTATTCTTGTTTTGCATATAAGCGTAGATATATTGCAGAAATTGTATGACAACAATCCATAGAAGCGCCAGTGTAAAGGCTGTCCAGCTTTCCTCCATATCGGAACTGACATTTGCCGCCATAAAGACTAAAGCCGGCATTTGGAAAACCGTCATAATGATGATATGCAAAAGATTATGTTTTCCATAGCGGTTCATATACACGGTCTGCACATTCCATATGCTGATGAAACAAACAAAAACAACAGTATAAATGATAATCTCTTTTAAACTAAAGATTCCCTCATTCAGACTTTCTAAGATATGGGTAATCTTGGAAATCCCAAAGACAAAAACCAAATCATAAAACAGCTCGGTAAGATTAACCTTCTTCGCTTCTTCTATTATTTTCTCTCCCATAAATTCCCTCACTCTTCTTTGATTTTCCTGCTGCTCCTGCTTTTCCTGAAGAAACTCGGATATCGGAAAAGCAGACTGTATTATAACATGCTTTATTTTCCTTTTTCATCCTTTTTATTCATCAGATGAGGCATCTATCAAGGTTCAAAAAATGCTATAATAAAAAGCAAAAGCGGGGGAGGTTTCTAAATATGCACGAATTAAGCACACTAATCAAAAAAGATATGGTTCCGGCACTGGGCGTAACAGAACCCGGGGCCATTTCCTTCTGTGTCGCAAAAGCAAAGTCCTACGCAAAGGGCGAGCTGCTTCACTTAAATGTCGCTATGAATAGCGGCATGTATAAAAATGCCTTCACCTGCGGTATTCCCAATTCCAAAGAAGTGGGAAATGTTTTTGCTGCTGCCCTTGGATATGTTGCCGGGAATCCTGATAAGGGCCTGGAGTCTCTGGCAAATGTTACGCCTGCCGACAATGTCAGTGCGCAAAGGCTTATTGATGAGGGGAAAATCACCGTGGCACTTAGCGGAATTTCCAGCCGTATTTTTATGGAAGCAACTTTGGAAACAACAGAAAGCAAGGTTCTTCTTACAATTCGTGACACACATACCAATATCACGAAGATTGTAGTCAATGGGGAGACAGTGCTGGAGGCTGAAGAGAAAGATGAGGCGATAGATAGGCCGGAGGCCGGCATTACAGAATCGAACAAGGTAGCAGAAGGAACCGGCACCACAAAAATCTATTCCATCCATAGATATACTCTGGCAGAGCTCGTGGACTATGTAAACACGGTTTCCTTGGAAGAAATTGAATTTGTAAAGGAGGCGTATAAAGTAAATCTGGAGCTTTTCGAAGAGGCTCTCAAAAATCCCCGCACCACTTTTGCAAGACAGCTGCTGGCCATGAACGGAGGGCAGGTCATCTCTTCAGACGAGCAAATGACCGCATCTCTTCTTTGCAACGCCACAATCGAAGCCCGTGTCATCGGTTTAGACAAGCCCGCCATGAGTATCACCGGCTCCGGCGCCCACGGCATCATTGCCACCATGCCCCTGTACGGCGTTTATAAGATTCATGGCTTAAGTGAGGAAATACTCTACCGGGCAACCATGCTAAGCTATCTCATCTGCACCTATATTAAAGAATACTCCGGAAGGCTCTCCGCCTTCTGCGGATGCGCCATTGCCGCCGGTACCGGCATGGCCTGCGGTTTAGTGTACTTAAAGGGTGGTACTGTGGAGCAAATGGAATACACACTCAACAACATGGCCTCCTCCATCACCGGAATGATCTGCGACGGGGGAAACCAGGGTTGTACCATGAAGGGTGTAGCTGCCTGTGATGCGGCATTCCGTTCCGTGGCATTTGCCATAAAGGGTGTCCACATTGACAAAGTGCACGGTATCAATGGAAATACCCCGGAAGAAACCATGCGGAATATGGGTTTCATTGCATCCCCCGGTATGGTGGGGACGGAGAAAACCATTGTAGAGATCTTTGAAGAGAAGTTAAGATAATTTGTTCTTCTGAATCAAAGCTGTATTTCACATTCGGAAAACAGAGCAGCTTTTCCGGCTGTCTGTAAAATCCGTCTCCACCACAAAGCTGAAATGCTTTTCTTCCGTTTCCATCTACAGTACCGGCGCATTGTCATTTCGAAAATGATAGTAGGTTCTCTGCCACAAATCCGTATGGGCTTCTGTGACAATCTCAATCTCCCAAAAGAATGACAATCCCGGAAAAAGCTTCGACCATGGTGGCAGATAAGCTTTTTGATTGTATGAGGAGGAGATATGGGACAAATTAGTGGAGCCGAAACTCTGGTAATGGCTCTGAAGAAAAATGGTGTTAAACGTATTTATGGCGTAGTCGGTATTCCTGTTACAGATTTTGCGCGTTTGGCTCAAAATGAAAGGATTGATTATGTAGGCTTCAGAAGAGAAGACGCAGCAGTTAATGCTGCGGGAATTCCAACTTCAATCGTCTTGAATCTTACGGATACCTGTAAGCTTCCTCAAATTCAAGAGAGAGGTATGGTATAATGATGGTGAAAGTATGAGAGATGATGGTGAAAGCATGAGAAGTGATGGTGAAAGTATGAGAATCGAAGTAAAACAATACGGCTCGGAGACCTGTGCGCCTTGCATGGCAATCAGACGCAAGCTCGAGGAATGGCAGCGGGCGCATCCTACGGTGAATTATAGCTATCTCCCGATTGAAGATCATCAGGAGGAGACGGCTCAGAAAGGGATTTTATCGGTTCCGACAGTCATAGCCGTGATTGATGGTACGGAAGTCGCAAGAGAATCGGGCTACTTTAGCTTGGACAAAATGCTTGCTCGACTGGAGCGATACATGAAAATGGCGGGAGAAACAGAATTATGATTGGAACAGCGACAGTGAGGAAAAATAATGATTAAGACGGAGGAGGAGATAAAAATGTTGAACGTATATTGCTACAGCCGCTGCAGCACCTGTAAAAGACATCCAACACTATGCTTTCTGCACCATATCTTTTGTACTCCCCTAAGACAGGAAGATAATTCCAAGGAATTGTTTTGTGAATACTTTCTGTAAACTCCTGTGGAATATCAACAAGTAGATCTCCTGTCTCGGAGAGTTTCACTTCATGAGGTATGCAGAATCGCCCCCCAATACCATTCTCCTTTATCACTACATTGTCTGGTCACCGGCATATCCGGCTTATACATGAGCTGGGATCAGCCTGCCTTGTTAGCTATTAAGGCCTTAGACAAATTAAATCGAAAGGATATTGCTGTTTTCACAATGGAGCCGGAATAGTGCTTGCTTGGATGCCTTGCCTTACAGCCACTCCCCATACTTCTTAATATACAGCTTCTTCACTGTTTCAATGGTAAAGCTATACAGCGCAAGGATAAGAAGCAGATACACAAAATACGCCATGGGCATTTCCGTAAATACCGTATTGTCCAGATTATGAAAAAGATAGGGAATGGAAATAGCCGCAAAAATGCCCAGTGCTGAGGCCAGCGCCAGTCTGGAGTCGCACTTGGAATCCAGAATCGGTCGCTTCGAGGTACGGATGAACTGTACAATCAGGATTTGGGAAATCAAGCCTTCTACAAACCATCCTGTCTGGAAGTAGTTCTGCATGGAAAGGCTGTTATAGCCCAAAAGGAACCAAAGTACCAGGAATGTCATCACATCGAATACGGAGGACACGCCACCCATCACATTCATAAAGGACACAAGGGATGCGCTGTTCCACTTATGAGGTTTTTGCAGGAATTCTTCGTCCACATTGTCCCAGGGAATCGCAATCTGGGTAAAGTCATAGATGAGATTTTGAATCAAAATCTGCAGGGGCAGGATGGGCAAAAAGGGCAAGAATATCGAGGCAATCAATACGGAGAACACATTTCCGAAGTTGCCGGATAATGCCATTTTCATGTATTTCAGGATATTGCCGTAGATTCGTCTCCCTTCATAGATACCGTTTAAAATGACGGTTAAGCTCTTCTCCAAGAGGATGATATCCGCACTGGCCTTGGCAACGTCTGTGGCATTGTCCACGGAAATGCCTACATCCGCATCATGAAGACTGGGCGCATCATTTACGCCGTCTCCCATATAGCCCACCACATGTCCGTTTTTCCGAAGGGCATCCACCACTCGTTGCTTCTGCATAGGAGAGAGACGGGCGAAAATGTCTTTTTTCTCTACAATGGCAGATAGCTCTTCCTCACTCATCTTTTCCAAGTCGGAGCCGGTTACCGCATTTTGTTCTCCTACCTTCATGCCTACCAGCTTACATACGTGCTCCACCACAACGGGGGCATCGCCGGAAATGACCTTTACCTGTACGCCTGCATCATACAGTCCGTGAATGGCTTCCTTGGCATCCGGCTTGGGCGGATCCAGGAAGGCGATAATGCCCAGGAAGGTCATATCCATTTCGTCCTCCGCATGGAAAACAGCGGTGTCTCCTGCATTTTTCCTCTTTGCGGCAACTCCAATGACGTGCATTCCCTCATGATTTAACTTCTCGGAAAGGGCATTGATCTTCTGAAGGTCTTCTTCCTGAATGTCCATGTATTCCTTCTTCACCCGAATTCGACTGCAACAGGCCAGTACGGATTCCAAAGCGCCTTTGGTAATCAATACCTCATCCTGGGGTTTGGGAAGAATTTCTTCTGTCTCCTCTCCCAAATGTTCTCCCCCCGGATTGGAAATTACCACACTCATTCTCCGACGTTCAAAATCGTAGGGAATCTCATCGGACTTCACATAGCCTCCGGCATATTTTTGCACATCGCTTTCCGCACCGTAGGATAGGATAGCCCGGTCAATGAGGTTCTTTACCCCTGTAGAATAGTAGGCATTCATCCATGCATAGTTCAAAACCACATAGGAATCTTCGCCATTTATATTGATATATTTCTGCAAAACAACATTGTCCATGGTAAGGGTTCCGGTCTTATCGGTGCACAGCACATCGATAGCTCCTAAATTCTGGATGGCGGACATGTTCTTTACAATGGTCTTCTTCTTTGCCAGGAACTTCGCGCCTTTGGCAAGGGTTCCGTTCACAATCATCGGTAACATTCCCGGGGTAATGCCCACTGCAACGGAGATGGAAAATAAAAAGGCTTCCAGCCAATTTTTCTTCACAAGGCCGTTAATAAGCAGTACAAAAAGAACCACCACAATCATGTAGCTAATCAGGATTCTGGTTATCTTCGATAGACTCTTATCAAAATCGGTTTCTTTCTTCTGTGTATGGATGGTGGAAGAAATCTTTCCCAAATAGGAATTCTTTCCGGTCCGCACCACCACACCGACTCCGGTGCCGGAATTCACCGTGGAACCCCCTAAGCAGAGGTTGTTCAGTTCCGCTGCATTGACCACTCTCTGATCCACTCCGGTATATTTTTCCACCGGAATGGACTCTCCCGTAAAGGCGGAAACCGAAAGAAACAAGTCTCTACTCTCCAGAAGATAGAGGTCTCCGCACACGATATCTCCTGAGCCGATAAGCTGTATATCCCCGGGTACCACCTCTTCCACCGGCACTTCTCTTATTTCCGTGCCGTCCTTTCCCGGAATCCGGATTCTTACCGTATCGTGCTCCATATCCTTTAGCTTCTGCATATCCAGATAGGAGCCGTAGTCCTGGGTAAATCGAATCACCGCACTCATACAGGCCAGTGCCAGGATAATGACTCCGGACAGAATATCCCTTTCCACAACAAAGGTCACAACAGCCAAAACAAGCAGAACAATAATAAAAGCATCGGTAAAGCTGTGAAATAAAAAATAGAATACGCCATGCTTCTGCATGGCGGAAAGGTCGTTATAGCCGTATTTCTCGAGTCTTTCTTCCCGTTCCTCGTCGCTGATTCCATTTGCTGTGCAGCCTAATTCCTGTAAGACCGAAGAAGCTTCTTTTCCGGCAATTTTCTGAAACTCTTGCTCCACACCGGTGGACTTTGTTGTAGGGTTCAATTTCTTCTCATTGTTTAAAATCATATCTTTCACCCTCCTTTTACTTATACAGAGATATCTTAGACCTTTGCACAAGGCGAGTCAATTTAATATGATTTTTATTTCAGTCTGCTATACTTTGTTGCTCTTCCTACAGCTTTATCCCTTAGCAATCATTTTATCTCATCTGTATGCGACACAAAAATCCGCCCTGACTACCTTCTGCAAACTGCACTTTCCATCGGTGACGGCTAATCACCTGTTTTACAATTTTTAATCCCAAGCCATGCTGTCCTGTGCTGGGCTCCCACTCATAGTTTTTCCGGTTCAGTCTTTCCAGAGCAGCTTTCTCCAAACCGCAACCATTATCCTCCACATGAAGAAACACGTGGGCTTTCTCATCCTGATATAACTTGACTGTTATCTCGCATCCCTCCGGATTATGTTGCACTGCGTTGTATAATAAGTTCATCAGTGCTCTTTCCATCAGATTTTCATTGAAGCCCAGTACCAAGCCCTGCAAATCTTCCTCAATATCCAAGTTGAACTGCACTCTTTCATCCTCTGTTTGGTTCCGTATTTCCGTAATCGTCTTTCGAAGAAAACGGCCCACTTGGATTTTTTCCTTTTCCAAGTTCCCATAGCCAAAAGACAGCTTACTGAAAAGATTCAGGTTCTCTACAAGGCGACGAAGACGAAGTCCCTGCTTCTCAATCCTTAGCGCACGATCTTTGATTTCTTCCGATTCCGTGGTAGCTGCAATCATTTCCGCATTTCCCAGAACAATGGCAAGGGGCGTTCGAATGTCATGGGAAACCCCGGCAATCCATTCCGTACGCTCTTCCTCTTTTTGCTTTGCCCGTTTCTTCTGTATCCATATTGGAACGGAAACAAGAATGACCGCATTTGCGAGAAAAAGAAGCGGTAGAAGCTCTATAAGATTTCGAACAGCATTCTCATCATATTCCAGAGTATATTTCCAAATCTGCTCTTTCTTTTGTCCGATAATCAATAAGCCTTCCGGCACCACATAGGTTCGCACCGGATAATCTTCCAGATAATAACGGGTAAACTTTGCCACGTCCTGTAAGGTATAGTTTTTTTGAAGCTCCTTCGGCAGGAACTCACTCCAAAGGATATTGCCTCCATTGTCAAGTAGCATGGTAAATTGCTGTGCCCCGGAGAGCTTTTCGGCTTCCTCTTCCTCTAAGCGGTACTCGTCATTTTCCTTATGTAAATGCTCCATAATCTCCTGACTGTCGGGATAAGAAGGCATACCGTTTCGAGATAAAAAAATCCCAAAAAACAGAAGGTCTGCAAACAGTAGGAATATCGTCAACAAAACCACAAGAGCAATCAGCTGCATTTTCCGTTCTCTATTCCCTCTCATCTTCCTATCTCCAGTTTGTAGCCAAGGCCTCTTACGGTCAGTAGAAATACGGGTTTAGAAGGCTCTTTTTCTATCTTTTCCCGTAAATGCCGCATATGCACAAGCAAAGAGCTTTCCAAGCCGAAATTCCCATCCGGCCAAAGGGCATCGCAGAGGGTATCCGTGGTAACAATTTTCCCCTTATTACGGTATAGGATAGAAAAAAGCGCCAGTTCCTTAGCCGTTAGAGAAAGCTTTTCTCCTTGTCGTATCACTGTTCCTGCATCAATGGAAACCAGCGATTCCCCAAGCTGCACACCCTGCTCTTTCTCCTCTAAATGACAGGTTCTTCTCAGCACGACGGCAATTCTCAGGATGAGCTCTTCCGGGAGAAAAGGCTTGGTAATGTAATCATCCGCTCCCAGTCCCAAGCCATGCAAACGAGCCCTATCCTCGTCCCTTGCAGAGAGAAAAATCACCGGAACCTCGGAAAGAAGACCTTCCTTTTTTTGCTTTTTATAAAAATCAAAGCCATTGCCATCGATCAGCATGACATCCAAAAGAATCAGCTGATAGCAATTCTCTGAAAGCTTCGCTTCCGCTTCTTTACAAGAAGAAGCGACCTCCACCGAAAGATATCCTTCTTTTCTTAATAGTTCCTGCAAAAGTTCTCTAAGCTCTTTCTCATCGTCCACCACCAAAATTTTACAATGTTCTTTGTCCATGATTCTATCTCCTGCTGCCGTCTGTCCTTACCCGTCTTACTATAGCCTTTCTCCCCCTCTTTCCCCATAGTTTTTTTCATTTCTTAAGGTAAACATAAGGTACGCACAAGGTTCCCATAAGCTTCCTTCGCTATTCTCCTCTCGTAAGCAAACACATGGAGAAAAAAATATGGAGGAAAAAAATGATGAACTATATTCTGGAAACACAGCATCTTAGCAAAAAAAGCGGAAACAGCTACCGTGTAAAAGACCTTTCTCTATCTGTTCCGGAGAAATGCGTTTACGGCTTTTTAGGTCCCAATGGCGCCGGAAAAAGCACTACCCTCAAAATGATTCTGGGCTTGATTCACCAGAGCGAAGGAAAAATTCAATTTCTGGGAAAAACAGTAAATTCCCAAAATCGCCTTTCTCTTCTCCAAAAGACCGGAAGTCTCATTGAAAATCCGGGGGGTTACGGACATTTAAGCGGACTGGAAAATATGCAGATTGTGCAGAAATTAAAGGGCGTGAAGGAAGAAGAAATTGCCTCGGCACTGAAAACCGTCCGGCTCTATGAGCAAAGGGATAAGAAGCTCAGCAGTTATTCTCTGGGTATGAAACAACGTCTTGGTATCGCCATGGCCATTTTGGGAAATCCGAAGCTTCTGATCCTGGATGAGCCTACAAACGGATTGGATCCCGCCGGCATACAAGAAATTCGTGAGTTGATTGTATCTCTTCCTAAAGAAAGAAATATGACGGTCATCATTTCCAGTCATCTCCTCAGTGAAATAGAGCAAATGGCAAGTCAAGTCGGTATCATTCACCATGGACAGTTGCTCTATGAAGGGCCTCTTAAGGATCTGGAATGTAACGGAAAAAGTCTGGAAGAGGCATTTCTGGAAATGACCGGCGGAAAGGAGTCTTTATGAATACCCTAAGCAATATCCCGAAAATTGTTTCTATCGAGTTTCAAAAAGCGCGCCATAAGCATTTTCCTTTGCTGTTCCTCGCAGCTCTGCTTTTGGATTGTGCCTATCTATTTTATGGCACAAAAGCGCATTCCGAGACATGGTTAAATATCTTTTATGCTCTTCCCATCATTAACACTCTGGTTCTGTCCGTACTTATGGCTGTAATTGCTTCCCAGTCTGTGGACATGGAACACAAAGGCGCTATGTGGAACCTTCTTCCCACCTTGGAAAGCAGAGCTTCTATCTATCTGGGAAAGCTTTTCTTCGGTTTTATTGCCCTTGTCCTGTTTTGTAGTTTCCAAATCGGTATGGTCCTTCTTGGGGGAAAGTTCTTAGGTTTTACCGGTGATATTCCGTCACATATTGTTCCCGTTCTGTTCTTTTCAGAACTTATCGGCGGAATGATTCTGTATCAGCTTCAATGCATGCTTTCCCTGCTGTTTTCCAGCCAGTTTGCAGCCCTTTCCATCGCCTTCGGCGGTACCCTGGCCGGCTTATTTCTGGCCTTTATCAGCACAGACATGTGGACTCCCTGGTCCGTTTTCTTCTCTCTTAGCCCTATCGGTATGGACTATGACAAAGCATCAAGACTCATGAGCCTAAGCCTAAGATCCATCCCTATTTCCGATATTTTGCTAAGCCTGCTTTATCTCATCGGCACATTTCTGCTTGGTCTCCTTCTTTTCACTCGGGCAGAGCAGGGAGAGACTTTATTTTCTCTCCATAGACAAAAAGTAAGTCGCAGTATGCACAGCAGCTTGTCCCCGGAATTTATCAAGTTAAAAAGGAACCCCATCTGGATTCCTTTCCTTCTGATTCCTCTGATTTCGGCACTGATTGGAACGGTGAATTTTGTGCAAAATCAGGGTGTCTTACAATATACTTGGGAGGATCTCTGGACTCAACAATCCCTGTTTCTGGGAATGTTTTTCCTGGCTCCCCTCATCGGCATTCTTTGCAGTCTTCTATGGCGAATGGAGCATCAAGGCAGTAACTGGAACCTGATTTTAACCGTCACTTCCCCTGGAAAACTGGTTCGGGACAAATGGTTTACCGCCACACTCCTCAGTACGCTCTGCATGGTCTGGATCAGTTTTATTTATCTTCTGAGCGGTAAGATTCTCGGACTTCCGGGAGCTGTTCCTGCCATCTTTTGGATGCGAATCCTTTCCGCTGTCCTTTCCATTGCCGCAATTACTGCCCTGCAAAGCATCCTGTCCATGTTCTTCCACTCCTTTGCCCTCCCCATCGCGCTGGCTTTTCTGGGTAGCTTAGCAGGCTTTACACTGACCGTGAAAGGAGCCTACTATGCCCTGCCCTATTCCACCCTGATTTACGGTATGGGCAGTACTTCTATCACGGGAGAGCTGAATTTTCCGATTCTCCTCTTAAGCTGTGCCTTTTATATTTTCGCTGCACTGGGTATCGGTATTCTGTACCTAAAGAAGAGTGATGTGAGAACACATGTCTAAAAGGCAAGGGCTTTGGGTTTTGGAAAACATGGATGTTATTTTTCTTATCGGAAGTCTCTAAATGAGACTGTAAAAAATCAAAAAATTTTCTAAACAATATAGGTCTGAAACGGGGCACGCTCTCGCTAGCCTCGCCACGTAGCGGATACTAAGCGAAAAACTGCGTTTCTCTTGTTTTTCGCAAGTACCGACGGGCTAAGACTACCCCGAATTCAGACCTATATTGCCGAAAATCTTTTATATTTTGATTTTTACAGCCCCATTATTTATTCTTAACAAGTGGCTAACATCTTGTTTCTATCTGGCAGAAGAATACTCTCAGTCATGTGAAAAATATATGCCGAGTATCGTCCCGCTCCAAATCGGTAACCTTATGGCAAAACCTCCAGCCAGTATCCATCCGGGTCTTCAATGAAATAGATACCCATGGCTTCATTTTCAAAACAAATGCAGCCCATCTCCTCATGCTTTTTATGCGCTTCTTCAAAGTCATCCGCTTCAAATGCCAGATGGAATTCGCATTCTCCAAGGTCATAAGCCTGAGGGTGATCTTTCAGCCAGGTCAGTTCCAACTCAAAATCACCCACATCGCTTTTCAAGTACACAATGATAAAGTCCTCGCTGGTTTTTCGTCTTACCTCATGCAAGTCGAGGGCTTCCTCGTAGAATCGAAGGGAACGATTCAAATCAGATACATTTAAATTCTCGTGAATCATCTTAAACTTCATAGCTTTTCTCCTTTCGCTGTTTCCGTGTTTTTGATTCGTGAGCGGTACTCAGGATATTCCGTAATAAAGCGTTGAATCACACCGGGCTCTCCCCAGTAATGCATCGGAAATATGGCATCGCAATCCACATTTTCAAGGAAATGCAGAATCCCGTCAGCATAGTGCGCTTCCAGTCTCGGATCAAGGGGAACGAAGGCAAGGTCAAAATGTCTGCCCTTGATTCGTCCTATCTCCCTGTGATAAATCTCGCGGAGTCTCCGATTATCTTCTTCCGGTTCTCCCTCCCAATACCAATCGTTTAAGTCCCCGGCATGATAGATAGAACCTTCCTTTGTTTTTAGCATAAAGGCAACTCCGCTGTCATTGGAAAGCAGGGTCTCAAGCTGAATTTCATGATCCAGCTGATAGCTTTTATCAGCTTCAACAAAGCTGTGCTTGATCTTCGATAGCCTCTTTTCATCCCGTATATCACTTGCCAATACCGCCTGATAGCTCATCCCCTGCCCGTCGAGCAAGGAAAAAATCTTCGGATTATAATGATCCCCATGGACGTGACTACAAAAAACGAACACTTCTTTTTTCGTGTTGAGAGGCGGTAATTCTCCCCTGTAATAGTCAAAAACCATATAGCAGTCTTCTAATTCCAGCAAAAAACCGCTGTGGTTCAGATACGTTACTTTCATGATGTTACTCCGTAAAATATTTTGCTTTCTCGGTATAGAGACCGTTGCTCTCCCTTCCTTACCTGCTTCCTTGCTTACTTTACTTACTTGCTTCCTTGCTTGCTCCCTTACTTCCTTACGTTTTCCTACTCTATATGCTCTTCAGTATAAGTTGCGCTACATTTACTGTCAACGAGGGACTAAAACAAGCTCATTTGTCCATCCACCCAGGACTGCTGGGGTACATCATGAATACTATCACTTTTCTCGTAATTTCCGATTAAGAATGGAGATTTCGGATCATGCAGTCGGCTTTGCTTCATAACGATAGAGGGTTCTGCATTGGCATAGCAATATTTACAAAGGTGTTTACAGCTGTTATAGGCGCCGATATCACAGGAAAGATAACAGGCACATGCTGCTCTTGCCCCCTTCTTTTTCGGTACATGCAAGCGTTTTCCAATGGCTTTCTCATAATCGCTGATAAGCATACATCCACCGCAATCTGCCCCATACTCGGCCAATTCATTTCCCTCCGCACAGGGCTTCAATGTCATGCCATGGGAACGCGCAATCTCAATCATAGACTTTCCCAGTAGAAGTCTGTCTTCCTTCTCAAGCGCCTGAAGCTCCGGAAAGTTCCGCTTCACCTTTGGGTAAAGGTCTACAAAACTGATGACGGCTGTTTTCGTATATCCCTCCAATGCCGTAGCAATCTGCTCGAAGGCTTTCAAATGATATTCTTTGCTATATCTTTCAGACAGAAAAATCGGGTCGTAACGCCAGCCGATAGAATTCACTCCCAGCTGCATGGAAAGATGTTTGAAATGCTCTATAAGCAAATGTTTATCCGGCACATTCGGTTCTATATCTTTTCCATAAGGTGTAATAGTGACAAACCAGTATTGTCCATACGCCTTTAAAAGCTCCATGTACGGAAACATTGGGGCCGGATTTTTCGTGCAAAAACCAATGACATCCACCACGGAAGGATCAAGAAGGTAGCGGCTGACTTGATTCGGATTATAAGGATTTCGCACACAAACAAAGCCCTCTTTCAACCTATTTGCAAACCATTCCGCATAGAAGGCGGGAATGTCTGTCCTCTGTCCCGTGTTAATAATCAAGCTAAATGCCTCCTTTGGACGCTTCCATTTTGCGCGCAATGTTTTCCCTTAACTTATGTGCTATCAAGAATTATAAAGGTCTACCATAAGCATTCCAATATCAGCTCTTTATTTCTCAATCTTTCAAGCCATTGTTCTCCTTTATACCCCAATCCATGAATAATTGCGGCTAGGCCTCCTGCCACAGCTCCCACGGTGTCCGTATCTTCCCCAAGATTCACAGCCGCTAAAACATCATTGTCATAGTACTTGATTACAGCCCCCGTGCGTTCATCATTTTCCTCAACGTGACTAATCGCCCACAAAGCAGCTTCCAAGGTGTCCACCACATATCCGGAGGACTTGATTTCTGAACTATCCAACTGATGAATTCGATGGAGCCTATCGAAGGGCTTATCATATTGTAATGTGGGAAGGATATCCAAAATATTCTCTCCGGCGATTAGTCTTTTTGCCACATGGACATAGATTACACAGGCCTCCTCCGAAATCCAATGCCCATGAGTTATAGCGGAAACAGCCCGGATTTCTTCATCCGTACATTCCACAAATGCCAAGGGCAGGATACGCATAAGGGAACCATTGCCATTGGAGCGCTCCTCTACACAGGGTTTGCCACTGGTCAGCGCCTCATAAGTGGCATGACCGATATCAAAAACTTCTCCATTGGCGGTAAAAGCATTTTCATGAAGCCAGGAAAGAAAACGCTTTCTGATGTCCTCAATATGGATTTTCCCGTTATTTTCCTTGAGGCTTTTCAGGGTCGCCAAGGTCATGGAAGTATCATCCGACCAGGTCCCTGCCGGCTGATGATGACAGCCACAGCCTGTGAGGTCCGTGCAAAGGAAGCTGCCCCGTTCCTGAAATTCATAGGGGACACCAAGGGCGTCGCCGATGGCAAAGCCAAAAATGGCGTCATAGAGTTGTTTGTTATAAGGGTATATGAGGTTTTGAAGCTGATTCAATATATCTTCACTCATAATATTCAGTTTGTATTTTGACAAATCCTCGCTTGCTTTATACAAATAAAGCGCTCGTATTGCCATGCATGTTTCATAATGTCTATATGCCCCTTCCCAATGATAATCATATTTTTTTAAGGCATAGAATTTATTTTCGTCTACTATTTTTTTCGCAATACAATTTACTAAACTTAAATAGCCCTTATACTCCTCACTCTCTTTCTTTGGATGAAAATTAATATATTTTGACTGATCTTCCTTTTCAGTAAATATCATGTCAAAATGGTCTGATTCATCTCCTATATCACTATATTTATCCAAAAGTGAGCTAAGGTACTCTGTTTCTTCATCGGTCAAATGGTGAATATCTTCAATAACTTCACCGTCTAGCCAATAGTAATGAAATATTTCCACATCATTCTGATTAATCCATCACTATGCATCCGGATATTTTTTAATAAATGCTCTGATGATATCTATGTTTGAATACCATCTCGTGCAAAACCCTATATCCACTCTGCCATCTTCTAAATCTAAGATTGTGCATTCGTAACCATAGTATAAATCATATTCAATTCTGATATAGGGTGACATCCCCAAAGCCTTCCTAAAATCAATCGGCTTAAAATACGCATCCGAATCAGAAGTTATCAGGGCTTCCGCAGTAGCTTTACTGCAGCTTATTCTGTTATCTTCATAATTTGCCATATAATCACCCAGTTTAATTCAAAAAACTTCAAAAAATCTCTTTTAAAAAATAACTTCCTACATTTACATGCCTATCTATCCCCATCTATTTTTTTGCCTCCGGACTCTTATCTTGATTTTGTAATCCTTCTGCTACATCATTGATAAGCCTTCCAAAGTCAATAGCATTCTTGGTAGTAATGATAGATTTTCCGGTTTCCTGTTCCAATGTATCCCTTGCTACCTTTGCAACGTTGCCACCTCGTTTCGCAACCTTCTTATTTTCTTCTAAGCCATACGGATTAGATGCATTGGCAATATCTTTGGTCGCAGTCTCAGCAAGCATATTGAGAATCAGCTCTGTAGTAGACATATTGTCTCGCAGGTTTTGTTTTTTCAATCCTTTATAGTCTTTATATTCTCTTGTGGTCATCCCTGACCAAGCTTTGGAAATCTCGTTGGTAAGTATGGCATATTCCGTGCCTTCTTTTATTCCATGATCCTGCCATGCGTCTGTAAGCTCTTTTCTTACCTGAATTGCCTGAAGTCTTTGGTTAATCCACTCCCGTGAGTATCCTTTCCTTAAATAGGTTTCCAAAGCGCGATCAATCGTGAGCTCCGGATCTATAATTTCATCCAGTCGCTCCTTCCCGACTTCAGCTAACCACATCTTAAAAGGCTCGGCTTTCGGAGAGGGAACAGATTGAATAATACGGAAAATACCTTGGATATCTGCAACATCGGTATTATACATTTTTCCGTCTGAAGACTCCAATTTCAGTTGTCGACAAATTGTCGACAACTGGCTTCTTTCTTCTACTGTCATCCTTTTTTTTACTCTATACCAATAATCACGAGGATTTTTACTATCTGTCAAAGCCCCTACAATATCTACGACACTGAAATACCATTCTTCCTGTTCATTATCCCAAATGGAGCGGATTTGATTGCCTTCAAATAATTTGATTTCATTATTCATCGTATCTCCCTTTCTCCTTTGTAAAAAAGCCAATGTATTCCACTACACAACAATAATGCTTCTTCGAGGTCAAATCCTTTGTAATTATTACGGTATTCTTTCCTCTTACAGATACTCTTTAAATTTTTCAAATAAAAGAGTATTTGTAAACGCTCTATTTCTTCGTATTTTCTTCCAGCTCCAGCATGTATTTATCGAAGTCAGACAGTAATAGCCTATCCTTGATTTAACTTTGAGTCTGGTCAATAATCATCTCCAAAGAATAATGATTTGTACTGTAGCTTTTCTCATCAAGCGCAGTTATTCGAAGTTTTCGAATAACTGAATCCTCCTGTAGTTCACTTTAACCCGTGACAAAAAGTCACAGCATATTTATCTTCCAATGTCCTGTTTTGTTGTTGTCCTCTTCACTTGTATGTACGGGCCACCCTGCAATCGGGCCTACTCGCGGATCTTTCGCGTATTTATAGCATTCCTTTGCATCCGTTTCTTCCCACGGACGGAGAATAAGCCTCTCTATTTCTAAAATCATATCTATCCTTTCTTTCTCTTAGGAGCCGGAAGCAATTCATGCATCACTCCCTTGATATGTTTCCACGAAGTAATTTTCACGGTCCGAACGGGAGTAGAATAAATTCTTACTTTTGAAATAGCATAATCAGTACTCTAAGCCTTTTGAATTCATGAAATCGTCGGACAGTCTACGCCCCTCAGAATGCCCATCATCGGCGAGGTCTTGTTTGGAAGAGAGTAGATTGTATAAGTCTACTCTCTTCCAATGTGATTTAAACTTCCAGTACTCCTTTGCTAAAAGGCAGTATCTTTCAATATCATCTATATTCTCTATTGGCTTTCTTCCATTGCAAATT
>CAUSUG010000018.1:0-17317 GCA_963534765.1 uncultured Oribacterium sp. | reverse complement strand
CTATACTCTGATATTCGCCTTTTTGAATTCCTTTTCCAATTCCCTTCTCTGGGCCTTTTTCTTCATATCTTCCCGCTTATCATAAAGCTTTTTACCACGGCAGAGTCCCATGTTCAGCTTTACAAGACTTCCTTTAAAATAAAGGGAAAGGGGCATAAGGGTGTAGCCCTGTTCCTTGATTTTCCCCAGAAGTCTATGGATTTCCTGCTTGTGCAGCAGAAGCTTTCTGTCTCTTAGGGCATCCTTATTGAAGATATTGCCCCGCTCGTAGGGGTTGATATGCATGCCTACCACAAAGCATTCCCCGTTTCGAATCTGACAAAAGGCCTCTTTAATGGAAGCCTGCCCCAAGCGAAGAGACTTTACCTCTGTTCCGAAGAGCTGAATACCACATTCAAAGCTTTCCTCCACAAAGTAGTCGTGAAAGGCTTTTTTATTGTTGGCGATTTGCTTAATGCTTTCCTTAGTCAAGACTATTGCCTCCTTCTGCATCTTCCGGATAGTAAGGAAGAAAATCAATACTTCTGCTGAGAGTGTCCACGGCATAAACGGAAATCCACATGGAGTCTCCCATATGGTAGGTCTTTCCGCTTGCCTCGCCTCTAAGACTGATTTCCTCCTCATTGAAAATGTAGTAATCCTCTGTCATAAAGCGAAGAGGAATCATTCCCTCAATGCTGTTCTCTAATGTAACATAAATACCGTACTGGGTTAAGCCGGAAATTCTTCCCTGGAAGACCTCGCCCAAGAAGTTCTTCATGTACTGACATTTTTTCAGCTTCATGCAATCCCGTTCCGCTTCCTCTGCTCGTCTTTCTCGAAGGGAGCTTTGGAGAGCCACCTCCGGCAGAATCCGCTCATAATGCTTTCTCCGTTTCTCATTTTCCTGATAGGCGATATTTTCCTTAATAATACGATGAATCTGCAGGTCCGGATAACGGCGGATGGGAGAGGTAAAATGGCTGTAATACTTACTGGCCAGTCCAAAATGTCCCTCCGGCTCCGTGCTGTACTTGGCTTGCTTTAGGGAACGAAGAATCATGCTGCTGAGCATGGCTTCCTCCGGTTTTCCCTTCAATTTGGAAAGCACCTCCTGCAAGGCCTTTGGTCTAAGGCTGTCCGGATCCTTTGTCTTTAAAATGTAGGAAAAGGAGGAGAGAACGTGGGAGAGATTCTGCCATTTTTCCCAATCCGGCTTTTCGTGAATACGATATAAAAAGGGGATATCCCGCCAGTAATATTCCTCTGCCACGGTTTCATTGGCAATGAGCATGAATTCCTCAATAATCTTATGGGATTCTTCTCTTTCCTCTGCACAGATTTTGGAAATATTTCCATTTTCATCAAAGTATACCTTGGATTCGGGAAAATCAAAATCCAAAGCTCCTCTGGCCATTCTGGATTTTCGAAGAAGCCTTGCCAGTTCCCGCATTTTCGTAAGAAGCTCCCGGAAGGGCTGATAAGAAAGCTTTTCCTCCGGATACTCCCATTCCTTATCCTCTAAAAGCGCCGTAACCTTGTGGTAGGACATCCTTTTATCGGAGCAAATGACGGAGGGGGTGATTTCGTGGGAAAGGGGGCGACCTTCCCGGTCAAAGTCCATGATACAGCTGAGACAAAGTCTGTCCACACCCTCATGGAGGGAGCAAATGCCGTTGCTTAAAGCCTTCGGCAGCATAGGAATTACCCGGTCTGTCAGGTAAACGGAGGTGCCCCTCTCCAGTGCTTCCAAATCCAGAGCACTTCCTTCCTTCACATAGTCGCTTACATCCGCAATGTGCACATAAAGGCGGTATTCTTCCTTCTCCGGAAAATATTCCAAAGAAATGGCATCGTCCAAGTCCTTGGCATCCTCTCCGTCAATAGTGATGGTGGTAAGCTTTCGAAAATCCTTTCGTCCCGGCTCCTCAGCCTTCTCAGGGGATACGGCATTGGGAAGCTGATTGGCCTCCAAAAGTACATCCTCGGAGAATTCCTCCGGTAGGGAGAAGGATCGAATCACGGAAAGCACATCCATTCCCGGATCATTTTTATTTCCTAAAATCTCCTTTACTTCTCCAACAGGGTAGGAGAGAAGGGAACTGATTCTTTTCCGGGGAATTCGACCTCGAGGTGCATTGTTCTCCTTGGAAGGACCATAGGAAAGGATTTCTACCACAACCTTATCTCCGGGAACAGCACCCTTATCTCTTCCCGGAGAAATCAAAATACAATCCGGAAGCTTGGGATTATCCGGGGAAAGATAGAGGCCTTCCCGCTTTTCCTTTACAAGTCCCAGCACTTCCTTATTGGCCCGTTCTAAAACCTTGCTGATTTTTCCCTCGGCCTTACTGCCGTTTTCCGCCCGTTTTGTAAGGATGACCTTTACCAGGTCTCCGTCCATGGCATTACCGCTTTCCCCCTTGGGAATATAGACCTCTTCTTCCTTTTCACTTAGAGAAACAAAGCCGAAGCCTCGCCTGCTGGCATGAAAAGTGCCCTTTTGGGAGAAGCTTTCCGCCCGGCTGTATTTCCCTTGCAGGGAAATGCCGATAATGCCTTCTTCCTGCATTTCCATAAGAAGCTCCTGAAAGGCTGCCTTTTCTTCTTTTGGCACACCAAGAAAGAAGCAAAGTTCCTTTTCCTTCATGGGGTGGTAGCTCGGATCCTTAATCAGATCCAAGATAATCTTCTTTAATTTTTCCCTTTGCTCTTCCCGCATTTTACTCCTTTTAGTCTTTAATTCCTTTTATGGTTTACAAGTGTTTTCTGTGAAAATTTGAGGAACTGTCTGAGGAACTGTATGAACTCCCGTTATCCTGCCGCGTCTGTTTTTCTGAATAAATTATCTTTGGATATGAGAAAAAGCCTGCATAAAATGCAGGCTTATCATACAGAGGAATAAACTTACCAAATAATGTCCAGCACCAATGCCACAGCAAAAAAGGCAAAAGCCGCAAACTTGGTAAACTTCTCTAAGTTCCCTTCAACGGAACGACCTCTATTCTTCTGCCAATAGCTGTCGGTGGTACCGGAGAGAGCACCTAAGCCCTGACTCTTACCTTCCTGCATCAGAATAATGGCAGACAATGCTAAGCCCAGCAATACAAATACAATAACCAAAAAAATCTTCATGGAAAACCATTCCTTTCAAATTTACATACCGACTGAGTATAGCATGATAGGGACAGGAGAGGCAAGTATTTTTTATGGAAAAACAGTGCTAAGGCTTAGCTATAAACTTGCAAATAGGATTTCCCTTGGAAGAGAACTTTTCCTCATATTCAGTCATTACATTTCCTTCGTTTAAAACAGGATCATGATGTAAATCTCTGGTGCTAGCTAAGATCTGCCAGTGACATTCCTCTAAACTTTCCAAGGAATAGGTAAAAAGATCCTGATTATCTGTTTTCATTTCCACCAAGGCGTCCTTTGCCAGAATTTCTTTGTAAATCTTTAAAAAGACAGGACTGCTGAGTCTGCGATTTGCCTGCCTTTTTTTAGGCCAGGGATCGGAGAAATTCAGGTAGATTTTACCGATTTCCTCAGGCGCAAAGACATCGGCCAAAAGTCTGGCATCTATACTGATGTAGAAAAGATTGGTGAGTGTAAGCTCCGGTTCCTGCTTTTCTCTTCTTTGGATGGCTTTTAGTAAAACGCTGTCGTAGCGCTCAATACCGATATAGTTAATCTCCGGATTTCTTTTGGCCATTTCGAAGATAAACTGCCCCTTGCCCATACCGATTTCGATGTGCAAAGGATTGGAATTTCCAAAGAGCTTTTTAGAAAACTCTCCCTTGTACTGTTCCGGATTTGACAAAACATAGTGAGAATTTGCTACAAAATCTTCGGAACCTGGGATATGACGTAAACGCATAGGTACTCCTTTATAGATAGTTTTAGATTGAGGAGGGAAAGCAATATCTAAATGTCAGAACAAACATGAAAACAAGATCTTCAAATTTTAAAGAAAAGGGATGTTGATTGAGGAAAGCTTCAGCATCACCTGGAAAGAATGCTTGCATTCTTTCCGTATTGCGTAGGACAAGGCGGTGCGGTCGGAAATGCTTGCATTCCCGCCTGCGCTACCTTTGTCCTACACAAAAATGTGCGGAGCACATTTGGTGATGCTTAGTAAAGAAGCAAATGAATACCGTACATTATTCATTACCTATTTGCTTAAGAGTTTCTTGAACTTCCAAAAACTCTTAAATTATTCCTCTTGCCCTTTTCTTCCTTTTCCTTGATTTTTACTGTTTTTTTATACCTTGCCGGCTCTCCTCCTAATCAAAATTAAGATTTTCTTTATAGGATAGGAACAGTGCCTATGGTATCATAGAACAGCGTTTTCATCTATAGAAATAAGAGGTACAAAAATCTATGCAAGATCATATACGGAATTCAAAATTATTTCATAGAGGACTTTCTCTTGTCTTAGTAGCCGGTCTATTAGGGCTTACTGCTTGTGAGAAGAAGCTTGGTGCTGAGGAGCAGGCTGCTTCTTCTTCGGATATTGTCCTGACAACGGAAGCAGAGTCGGAAGGTGTGATGGCCATTGCGGCTCTCGGCTTAAATGCCAATGTTCTTCCCTCTATTGAAGGAGTTACCATTGACGGGCAGGCAGAGGACTTAGCACCGGTTAATCTTACCGTAGGTGTAATTAATTCTGTTGTTAAGGATTTGCAACAAAGATTGATGAACCTTGGCTATATGGAGGAGGATGAACCGACTACCTATTACGGAGATGCCACTTCCAAGGCCGTGCAGTATTTCCAAAGACAGACAGGACGAAAAATGGACGGTATTACCGGTGTAGACACCTGGGATGCTCTGATGTCGGAATCCGCTCCCCATTATGCGGCAAAGCTTGGTTTTCAGGGAGATGATATCACCAAGATTCAGTACCGTTTGTATAACCTGGGATATCTTACGGAAAGCGGTCAGATTAACGGAACCTTTGATCAGGATACGGAAACTGCGGTAAAGAAATTGCAGGAAGTTAATAAACTGACGATAGACGGAACAGTGGGCCAGACCACTTACAATCTTCTGTACTCCGATGAAGTAAAGGCCAATATTATTGCTCTCGGAGAACAGAGCGAGATAGTCAAAAAATATCAGAATCGTCTGATTGCATTGGGATACCTTTCCGGAGAGGCGGATGGAAATTTTGGACTTAGCACGCAAAATGCCATTCGTGCTTTTCAGTCCAGAAATGACCAGGTTGTGGATGGCTACCTCGGCCCGGATACCAGAAGTCTTATGGACTCTGAAAATGCCAAGCCCTTCGGTATGCGTCTTGGTGAACAAAGTGATGATGTAAAGAATATGCAAAATCTTTTGGTAAAATACGGCTACCTTCCTCAGGATAAGGCCTCCGGCTATTTTGGGGAATTGACAAAAGATGCAGTTATTGCATTCCAGTCTGTCAATGGTTTAGGAACGGATGGAACCGCAGGAGCCAAAACATTGCAGCTTCTTCAGTCCGGTACAGCCAAGTCTAAACCAAAGCCCAAAGCAAAGGTAAAAACACCAAGCAGTGGCAAAAGAGGCGGCGCAACCGGAGGAAATTCCGCTCCGGCAGGAAGCGGAGATGCCGGCTCAGGCGGAAGTGTTTCTTCCGGTGTGGGAGGCGCAACAGTTTCCGGTTCTGCAGGATCTTTGATTTCCATTGCGTCCTCCAAAATCGGTTCTCCCTATGTATGGGGCGCTAAGGGTCCGAATTCCTTCGACTGTTCCGGTTTTGTATACTGGTGTTTGAACCAGGCCGGCGTGGGAACTTCCTATATGACCTCCTCCGGTTGGAGAAATCCGGGACGATTTAAGAAAGTAAGTATGGGAGAATTACAGGCAGGAGATATTGTGGTGGTACGAGGACACGTAGGCATTTATGCCGGAGGCGGCTCCGTTATCGACGCATCATCCTCCAACGGCCGTGTGGTACACAGAAGCCTATCCGGCTGGTGGGCCAATAACTTCATAACCGCATGGAGAATCTTCAGCTAACAGCAGTTCAGGCCTGTAAAGAGGGAAACCTGATTCCGCAGGAACTGGCGAGAAACTGGGGAAGAGAAGAATTTTAAATCAATAAATGAAGCGATAGATGCAGTGTGGGTCTGAAATAAGGGGTAATCTGAGCCCGTCGGTACTTGCGGCGATCCGACCAAGTGAAGGACTATAAAAACCAATAAAAGCAGCGATAGATGCAGTACAGGTCTGTAATAGGGGCAATCTGAGCCCGTCAGTACTTACTGAAAGCGAGCAAAGCGAAGCTTGAAGTTAGTACTGCTACGAAGGCGAAGTTAGCGGGAGCGTGCCCCAATTACAGACCTGTACTGCATCATCGCGAACCATCTGAATTTTTATAGCTCTTAGCTACGAGGCGAGCATAGCGAGAGCGTGCCCCGATTTCAGACCCACACTGCATCAGAGCGTATTCCCGATTTCAGACCACACTGCATCAGAGCGTATTTTCTTAATTGCTTACAGAATTCCAATAGAAACACTGGACGAAACGGCATTTTTCCCTTATCTTTAAAGGATAAGAAAAGAGCTGGTAAAAGGATAGTCAGTGTATTCCTTTTTTATACAATAGCCACCCGAAGGGAGAGACTTATGGGAAAGAAAACAACGTTGGTAATCATGGCTGCGGGATTGGGCTCCCGATATGGTGCGGGCATTAAACAGCTGGCGAAAATCGGCCCCCATGGAGAGATTATCATGGATTATTCCGTGCATGATGCCTTGGAAGCAGGCTTTGAGAAGCTGGTTTTTGTGATTCGAAAGGATATTGAGGAAGACTTCCGGGAAATTATCGGGAAGAGAATCGAAAAGATTGCGGATGTGGACTATGTTTTTCAGGAAATCACAGCACTGCCTGAGGGATTTTCCGTGCCGGAGGGGCGTACAAAGCCCTGGGGAACAGCTCACGCATTAATGCAGTGCAGAAAGCAGGTGCAGGGACCCTTTGGGGTGATTAATGCGGATGATTTCTACGGAAAAGAGGGCTTCCGCCTAATCAATGATTTCTTACAGGCGGATAGAGCGGATTCCGGGATGATGGAAATGTGTATGGCGGGATATCATTTGGTGAATACCCTTTCCAAGTACGGCTCTGTAAATCGTGGAATTTGTCAGGTTAGCGGGGAAGGCTATCTTCAATCCATTTCCGAAACCTACAATATTGAGCGGAAGGAAGACGGCATTTTACGAGGAGAAAATCAACAGAAGGAAATTGTGGAGTTGCAGGAGGATGCCATTGCTTCCATGAACATGTTTGGACTGCCGGAGAGATTTCTGGATGTACTGATTGAAAAATTCCCTTCCTGGTTGGAAAAGTACGGTAAGGAAGTGAAGTCCGAATATCTGTTGCCCAGAGAGGTGGATTGCCTGATGAAGGAAGGAAAGGCCAGAGTAAAGGTTTTAGAGGATCATGACCGTTGGTTCGGTGTGACCTATCAGGAAGACCGTGCATTGGCTGAAGAAGCTTTACGGGAATGTATTGCAAAGGGCTTATATCCGGAACAACTATATCGCTAAGGGAATGTATTCGGAGCAGTTGTATCGCAAAAGGGATATATCCCAAACAGTTATATTGCTAAAGGAATGTATTCGGAGTAGTGATACCGTTAAGTTAAGATAGGGAGTAGGCTTTGGCGGATCGGGAAAGAGAATCAAGAAAAAGGAAATTAAAGCAAAGAGTCATCATAGGAAGTAAGGCGGAAGAAGGTCTTGAAGAAGAACGGCAGGAAGAAGCAGGAAAGGCAGAAGACAATCCGTTTTCTTTAACTGCGAAAAACTTTTGGCTTCCCTTTTTGTTGATTCTTTTCTTTCTTTTTGCGGTAGGTTTTTTCTTTTATGGAAGAAGACGCTTTGGACAAAAAGAGCTTCTTTGGAAAGACAGTTTGGAAGAAACTAAGGGAGTAGATGAGGAATACAGCTATTTTCCTTACCGGGATGGGGTAATCAAACTCAGTAAGGACGGAGCGAAATATGTTTCTTCCCAGGGAAAGGTGCTTTGGGATCAGGCCTTTGAAATGGGGCGAGCCCTGGTTTCCGTCTCCGGAGATTATGCTGTCATCGGAGAGCAGGGCGGCACCAAGCTGTATATTTTTTCTTCCCAGGGACTTAGCGGGCAGGGAGAAGCTCCCAGTACCATAGAAAAATTACGGATTTCCGAAAAAGGTGTGGTTTATGCGCTTTTGTCGGAGGATCAGGGAACCTATATCACGGTATTTTCCAAGGAGGGCAAAAATCTGGACATCGGCATAAAGTCGGTGATGTCGGGAGACGGTTATCCCATGGATTTGTCCGTTTCTCCGGATGGAACAGAGCTCTGTGTGGCATTTGCCCATTTGGAGCAGACCGCTGTGAAATCCAGAGTGGTTTATTATAATTTTTCTTCCTTAGGGAAAAATGCCGGTGCTGACCGAGTGGTAGGGGGCTTTACCGATGATTTTTCCGGGGGCATTGTAGGAAGAGTGCATTTTTTTACCGATGAGGAATCCTTTGCGGCGTATGACGGAGGCTTGGCTTTCTTCTCTACGAAAGTAAGAACCAGCCCGGAGCTGAAGAAGAAGGTGGAAATTCCGGAAACGATTCGGATGATTTCCTATGATAATAACTATCTTGCAGTTCTTACGGATCAAAGAGGCGAGCCCCAGGAGGATGGGGGAAAGTCCGGTGGTAAAGAGGGCGCAAAGGGTGGCAATACTAAAGAGACGAAGAAAAAGAAACAAAGTCCTGTAGCAAGCGGAAGTACCCTTACGGAAAGCAAAGAGAATCCCGGTAAAGAAAAGCAAAAGACAAAAGTCTCTTCCGGAAGTAAAAAGAAAAAGCAGGAAAAACCCTATAGACTTTTGATTTTCCGAAAGACCGGAGAGAAAATTCTGGATAAACCCATAGACTTTATGGGCAACAACATGGAATTAAGTCAGGACAAGGTGATTCTCTATCAAGAGAAATATTTTAAAGTTTATGATTTTCAAGGCAGACTGCGTTATAATGGGGAGACCGAAGAAGGTTTGCAATACATTCGTTCTTTGTCAAAAATTCAGTTCGGGGGAACGGATTTATTCTTGGCATATCGAAACAGAGAAGAAGCTATTCGGGTAAAATAGAAAAAGCTTCATCCATGTGCTTATAGAAACATTCAGAAGAGTAAGGTGTGTAGCTTGCTACAGAGGAGGGATAAGATGAATCAATATTGCGTAGGCATTGATGTAGGGGGAACTTCCGTAAAATGCGGTATCTTTACCTATAACGGCGTACTGTTGGACAAATGGGAGGTGCTCACCAGAAAGGCGGAGCAGGGAAAGTATATTCTTCCGGATGTGGCTGAGGAGTTGAAGAAGCATTTGGCGGAGAAAACCATTGCTTACGAGGATGTGGCAGGAATCGGAATCGGTGTACCTGGACCGGTAGAGCCGGACGGACATGTGCCTGTAGCGGTAAATTTAGGCTGGAAAGACATTTACCCGGCAAAAATCATGAGAGAGCTGATGGGAGGAAAGATTCCCTGTGCGGTAGGAAATGATGCCAATGTGGCGGCCCTTGGAGAGCTTTGGCAGGGCGGAGGAAGAGGTTTCTCGGATTTGCTGATGGTAACTTTGGGAACCGGCGTAGGTGGCGGTTTGATTCTGAATGGAAAAATCGTTACCGGAGCTCATGGTGCAGGAGCGGAAATCGGACACATCCATGTGCGGGATGTGGAGGGAGAGCGTTGTGCCTGCGGCGGTATGGGCTGTCTGGAGCAGGTGGCTTCCGCTACCGGAATTGTGAAGGAGGCAGAGCGTTTTCTGCGTATGTTCAGAGATCCTTCTTCTCTTCGTATCTATGGAAAGGCCCTTACCGCAAAGATTGTTTGCGAGGCGGCCAAGGAGGGAGATATTCTGGCCAGCACAAGCCTGGAATGCAGTATGCGTTATCTGGGGATTGTTTTGGCGCAGGTTTCCATGATTGCGGATCCGGAGGTTTTCGTTATCGGTGGAGGCGTTTCCCGAGCAGGAGACTTCCTCTTACAGATTATTAAGAAGCATTATGAGGAACATACACCAATTCTCAATAAGAAGGCGGAGCTTATGCTGGCTAAGCTTGGAAATGATGCGGGAATTTACGGCTGTGCAAAGCTGATGCTGGATAAGGAATAAGTTCGGTGAAAAGTAGAAAGGGATAGAATGAACCAAAAGGTCTTAAAGACATTGGAGTTTTACAAAATCATAGACCGATTAGTGGAGGAGGCGGACTCTTCTTTGGGTAAGGAGAAGCTGAAGGCCTTAGAGCCTTCTTCTTCCTTTTTAGAGGTGGAGCAGAGTCTTTCGGAAACAGAGGCGGCTCAAGACCGTATTCGTTTAGGGGGAGGAATTTCCTTTCGGGGAATCAAAGAAGTCCGCCCCTATTTTTCCCGTTTAGCCTTATCCACCGCCCTTTCCATTCCGGAGCTTTATGACATTATCCTGATTTTGGAAAAGACCAAAAAGGCGAAGGAGCAGGGAGAAGAGCGGGAAGATGCTTTGCAGGAGTATTTTCAGGCTTTAGCGCCCTTGGATGAAGTTCGAAGAGAGCTGCAACGCTGTATTCTTTCCGAAGAGGAGCTGGCGGATGATGCCAGTCCGGAGCTTTCCCATCTTCGCAGGAAGGAAAAGGGCTTAGAGGAAAAAATCAATCAGGAATTAAATCGCATTTTACAGCACAATCGTTCCATGCTGCAGGATCCGGTCATAACCCTTCGAAACGGAAGACACGTATTCCCTGTTAAGGCAGAGTATAAAAATGCTTTCCGGGGAATTGTTCATGACGAAAGTAGCTCAGGGGCTACTCTTTTTATGGAGCCCTTCTCCATTGTACAGCTGGAAAATGATATGCGGGAGCTTTTGTCTTTAGAAAAGAAGGAAGTGGAGAAGATTCTTTTACAGCTTTCTCTTTCTTTAGCACCCTTTACGGAGGAATTGGGGGAAAATGTAAAGATTTTAAGTCATTTGGACTTTGTTTTTGCCAAGGCCAAGCTGGCCAATAAGATGGACGGGGTAAAGCCTATCTTGAATCAGGAGCGAAAGACGGTGCTTTTGGATGCCCGTCACCCTCTGATCCCCAAAGACAAAGTGGTGCCCATCAGCATTCGCCTGGGAGATGACTTCAGCCTTTTGGTGATTACCGGTCCCAACACCGGGGGTAAGACGGTTTGCTTAAAGACCTTGGGACTGTTTCAGCTCATGGGGCAGGCGGGACTCTTTATTCCGGCCTTCCAGGGCTCCAGCATTACGGTGTATCGGGAGATTTATGCGGATATCGGAGATGAGCAAAGCATTGAGCAAAGCCTTTCCACCTTCTCCTCCCACATGACCAATACGGTGCGGATTTTACAGGGGGCCAGGGAAGACTGTCTCTGCCTTTTTGATGAGTTGGGAGCGGGAACAGATCCTACAGAGGGAGCCGCATTGGCTTTGGCAATTTTAGACCACCTCTTCCAAAAGGGGATTCGAACCCTGGCCACCACCCACTATGCGGAGGTGAAGCTTTACGCCCTTTCTACAGAGGGAGTGGAAAATGCCGCCTGCGCCTTTGATGTGGAAAGTCTGCGCCCCACCTATCATTTGCTGATCGGTGTGCCCGGAAAGTCCAACGCCTTTGCCATTGCGGAGAAGCTTGGTCTTCGAAAAGATATCATTGTTTCGGCAAAGAATCGTTTGGGAGAGGAAGACCTGCATTTTGAAGATGTAATTGCGGATTTGGAAAATACCAAGCGTCTTGCCCAGAGGGAAAAGGAAGAAATCGAACGGTACAAGGCAGAGGTGGAGAGCCTAAAGCAGCGGGCCAGAGAATCCACCAAAGGCATCGAAAAGGGAAGAGAAAAAATCCTGCAAAGAGCCAGAGAAGAGGCGGCCCAGATTTTACGGGAGGCCAAGGAAACCGCTGACCAGGTGGTAAAGGAATTACGGCGTCAGGAGGCAGGAAAGAGCAGTGCCTTAGAGGGAGAAAAGACCAGAACCAAGCTGCACCAAAAGATACGGGAAAATGACGAGGCCCTGTCCTCTACCCTGGTAAAGGGTCCCTCCCAGACCATTTCCTTAAAGAAGCTTGCCATCGGAGACAAGGTAAGGGTTTTGAGTATGCACGATATGGTGGCAACCGTTACCACCCTGCCGGATAAAAACGGAATGTTTACCGTCACTGCCGGAATGCTTCGCACCAAGGTTTCCGCCAAGGATGTGGAATTCATCCAGCATAAGGAAAAGGAAAAGCCGGAGAAGAATCAGGGAAAAGTCGCTTCCATCGGAAGAGGAAAGGTGCTGGGCATCTCTCCGGAAATTAACTTAATCGGAAAAATGACGGCGGACGCATTGCCGGAGTTGAATAAATATTTGGATGACGCCTTTTTGGCAAGACTGCCGCAGGTGCGAATCGTTCATGGAAGAGGTACCGGAGCCCTTCGAAAGATGGTGCAGGAATGCCTAAAAAAGAATAAGCATATCGAATCCTTCCGTTTAGGAGAGTATGGGGAAGGTTCTGACGGCGTCAGCATTGCCTTCTTTAAGAAATAAAAAGCCGGTGAAGAAATAAAAGCCGGTGAAGAAATAAAAGCCGATGAAAGAATGAAAAGCCGATGCAACTTAAGTTTTGTATAGACTAAAGAGAAGAGCTGATGAGCAATCATGTTCTATATAGGTGGAAGCGAAGAGTCGATCCGGTGATTTTTAGAGTAATGAAAGATGGAAGATAGTAGAAAGGAGGAAGCATGGCGGAGAAACAAAAAATCTTGATTGTGGATGATGACAGCTCCATTGCAGAGCTGGTTTCCCTATATCTGGAAAAGGAGTGCTACGATACCCGAATCTGTGAAGATGGGGAAGAAGCATTGAAAAGTTTGGAAAAAGAGCCGGTGGCACTGATTATTTTAGACCTGATGCTTCCGGGAATAGATGGCTACGAGGTTTGCAGAAGGATACGCACAAGCTCCAATGTGCCCATTATCATGCTTTCCGCAAAGGGAGAGACCTTTGATAAGGTGCTGGGCTTAGAGCTTGGAGCGGATGACTATATGCTAAAGCCCTTTGATACCAAGGAGCTGGTAGCCAGAGTGAAGGCGGTTTTGCGAAGAAGCCAGCATGTCTTTTCTCCGCCTTTGGAGGAAGAGAAAGAAAAGGAAGGGGGAGAAGACCTTTTACGAAAGGGCAAATATATCGCCTACGAAGACTTGGTAATTAACCTAAGCAATTATGCGGTGCATTATAAAGGAAAGGCTATTGATATGCCCCCAAAAGAACTGGAGCTTTTGTATTTCTTGGCCAGCTCCCCCAACCAGGTTTTTACCAGAGAGCAGCTCTTGGATCATATTTGGGGCTATGAGTTTGCCGGGGATTCCCGGACAGTGGATGTGCATATCAAGAGACTTCGGGAGAAGCTTCCCCAGGTGGAAGAGTGGGAGATTTCCACGGTTTGGGGCATAGGTTACAAGTTTAGATTAGGATAAAGACCGTAAAACATAGCTTAGACAGGGATGGATATTACAGGAATCGTAGGGTAAGCTTAGTCCGGGATGGATATTACAGGAATAAGTTTAGGTCGGATAGATAGAATAAGCAGGAGGGAATTTGGGAAAACGATTATTTATCAAATTTATCATCACCTACCTGCTGTTTTTTCTCTTTGGCTTTCTTTTCCTTTATTTTTACGGAGAAAAGGCTATCGGGCAGAATCTATACCAAAGAGAAGGACAGGAACTTTATAGTGAGGCTACCAGGCTTGCCAACTTCTATTCCAAAGAGGAAAACGGAGCCCTTTCTCTGGATAGACTTAGTAAGGAGATGGAAGGTAACATTCATAGAAGTAACGTGGAATGGACCTTGGTGGATAAGGACGGGAAAATTCTACAGCATAAGGGGAAGGACAATCTGAGCGGAAAGACTGTGGGCGATTTTGATCCTACGGAAAACGGTGGAAAAATTGCTTTCCGAGGCAATCTTCACGGTTTACTGCCTGAGGAGCATATCTTTGCCCAGGCACCGATTCAGAGAAATTATCAAAATCTGGCCTATCTGATTTTGCATAAATCCGTAGCGGGAATAGAGCAGGAAAAAGCCATGCTGCTCAGCATTTTCTATAGAGGTTTTCTGGCTGTGGCAGTCCTGTCTCTTTCCATTTTTTTCGTTTTTTATTTCTGGGTTTATCAGCCATTGGGGAAAATTACGGCAGGGGCGGTACACTACGCGGCAGGAGAATATTTGTATCGGATTTCCGTCGGTGGAGGGGATGAAATGTCCTACCTTGCGGATACTCTGAATTTTATGGCGGAGGAAATTCAAAAATCCGATGACTACCAAAGGCAGTTTATTGCCAATGTTTCCCACGACTTTCGCTCCCCGCTAACCTCTATAAAGGGCTATTTGGAGGCTATGCTGGATGGAACTATCCCCAAGGAGGCGGAGGAAAAATATTTGCTTCGGCTGATTTCCGAGACGGAGCGCCTGAGTAAACTGACTCAGTCTATGCTGAGTTTAAACAAGCTGGATCAGGGAAGCTCCTTGAATCGGAGTAACTTTGATCTAAACCGAATGATTCGAGAGGTATGTGCCAGCTTTGAAATGCAGTGTCAGAAGAAAAAGCTGGGATTTTCTCTGGTATTTGCAGAGAAAAAACAGATGGTCAATGGGGATTATCCGAAGATACAGCAGGTCTTTTACAATCTTTTGGACAATGCGGTAAAATTTTCCAAGGAGGATTCGGAGATTCAGATTCGGACGGAGCAAAAAGGTACGAAGGTACTGGTGGGCATTAAGGATCAGGGCATCGGAATTCCCAAGAAGGATTTGGGGAAGATTTGGGAGCGTTTTTATAAGACGGACATTTCCAGAGGAAAGGATAAAGCCGGTACAGGATTGGGACTGGCCATTGTAAAAAGTATTATCGCTGCCCACGGGGAAAACATTGACTGTGTTTCCACGGAAGGCGTGGGGACGGAATTCAGCTTTTCACTTCCCGCAATGGAAAGGGTAGAAGAGTAAGATAGCAGGGCTTTAGAGGAATGCAAGATGGAAGAACATTTTATTCGAGAGAAAATCGTAGGTCCTAAGGGAAAATGGAAAAAAAGGCTGAAGAAGGCGGTACTGATTCTGCTTTCCGGCGGACTTTTTGGTATAGCGGCAGCCTTTTCCTTCTTTTTTCTGGGAAAACGCCTTTCCCAAGGAGAAGGGGAGCAGGCGAAGGAAAGCATTGCCCTGGTGGAAGAAAGTACGGAAGCGGCATCAGAAAGCGTGGCGGAAACCGAAGCCATTGAAGATGTTGTACAGTCAGAGCTGCAAAAGTTTGATTTCTCCGTTTCCAGCTATGACAGCCTGATGTCCAATGCAAAAACGCTGATTTCCGAAGGGGAAAAATCCTTGGTAGAGGTCAGTATTCATACTCCCGGAGAAGATTCTCTCAGTGAAGCAAACCAGCATTGTACCGGGGTGATTTTAAAAAAGACCAAAGAAGAGGCGGTGATTCTCTTTCTGGGAGAGGCCAAGGCAGGGGCAGGCTACGAGGTCACCTTTAACCGGGAAAAAAAGCTTCCCGCCACTCTTCGGGGGAAAAGCGGCAGGGATCGATGGGTGGTTCTCACCGCAGAGCTTTCTTCCCTAACGGATAAGGAGTGGGAGAAAATTCAGGAAATGCCCAGAGGGAATTCCAGACTTCTGCAAAAGGGCGACACGGTACTGCTTTTAGGCTCCCCCTTGGGACAGGCCTATTCCTCGGCTTTAAGCACCATCGGCGTTTTGTCCTATGACAAGGCTTCGGAGGACAGGGTTTGGGAAGAAATCAAGATGCAGTTCTCCGGAGAAGAAAACAGCACAGCCTTTGTTTTAAACACAAAGGGGGAATGGGTAGGCTTCTACACGGAGGCAGAGGACAGAAAAGCAGGAAGACAGATTATCGGAATATCGGATGCGTTAGAAAGTCTGGAACGACTCAGTAATGGAGGAATTCTTCCCTATTTCGGTGTAAAGATTCAAAACAGTTCCAAGACCATGCAGGAGCTGGGAATTCCGGAAGGAGTTTATGTCACGGAGGTGGTGGAAGACAGTCCCGCCTACTCTGTTGGAATTCTCCCCGGGGATATTATCAAAAAATTGAACGGAAAGAGCGTTGACACCGGCAAGGCTTTTCAGGATACTTTGCAGGAACAGGCGGAAGGAGCGGTTGTTCCCGTGGAACTTCTCCGTTATAATGGAAAAGAGTATGTAGAGTTAGTGCTTTCTTGCCCTATACAGGCAAGGTAGGAAGGAAAAAATATGGAACGAGTTCCTAACCCCAATCGCTTTATTGAGAATTTCCGAGATGGGCTTCGGGTGAATAATGTGTATCTTGTGAAAACCAAGAATGCAGCGGTGACAAAAAACGGAAAGGAATACTTGAATGTCTGCCTGCAAGACAGAACCGGCACCATTGATGCCAAGGTATGGGAACCCAATTCTCCGGGGATATCGGACTTTTCTCCCATGGACTATGTGTACGTGGAGGGAAATGTCAGCATTTACAACGGGGTAAATCAGCTAAGTATTCAGCGCCTGTCGGTGGCTTCCGAGGGAACCTATGCGGCAGAGGATTTTTTACCGGTGAGTAAGCATGACCGGGAAGAAATGGGTAAGGAACTTTTTGCTCTGATTAAGACCGTACAGAACCCTTATTTACAGAAGCTGTTACAGAAGCTTTTTGTGGAGGATAAGGAATTTTACAAATGCTTTTCCTTCCATTCCGCTGCAAAATCCGTGCATCACGGCTATGTGGGGGGACTTTTGGAGCATACCCTGTCTGTTGCCAAGCTTTGCGATTTTTATGCAAGACACTATGGGGATATCAATAGAGATATTTTGTTAAGCGCGGCTCTTTGCCATGATATCGGAAAAACCAAGGAGCTTACTCCCTTTCCGAAAAATGATTATTCCGATGAGGGACAGCTTTTAGGTCACATCTTGATCGGCTACACCATGCTTTCGGAAAAGATGCAGGAGATTCCCGATTTTCCGGAGAATGTGAAGACAGAGTTTTTACACTGCATCCTGTCCCATCATGGGGAATTGGAATACGGTTCTCCCAAGAAGCCGGCTACCATGGAGGCTTTACTCCTTTCTTTTGCGGACAATACGGATGCCAAGCTGGAAACCATGCGGGAGTTTATTGAGCAGGGAGAAAAGTCCGGAAAGGCCAAGGAAGCCAACGGTTGGGTAGGCTTTAACAAACTTTTGGACAGCAATGTAAAGAAGACTTTCAATTAAAAATTCTGTAGGCTGAATTCTGTAGGGTAAATTCTGTAGGGTAAATTCTGTAGGGTGAATTCTGTAGAGTAAATTCTATAGTGTATAGT
>CAUSUG010000017.1:0-17396 GCA_963534765.1 uncultured Oribacterium sp. | reverse complement strand
GTCCTATTTGCTGAATTTATCCTGCTGTTTTGTACAGTTTTTAAAGCTTTCCAAAATTTTAAACAACTATCTCCCATGCAGTTTGGCAAGAACTAAATAAAAAAAGCCATAAAGAATCAAAATCGTTTGCACTACATTATTTTCATTCGTTACAGCTCTAATTCGTCTTATTACGCTAAAAAATCTTTTTCCTTTATAAATTGTAAAAGCACTTCTCCCAGAATAATCTGTCCTTCGGGAAGTAGATGCACCCGATCCGGAAAGCGGGGAAGGGCTAAATCAAAGGGACTAAAGCATAGTATTCCTTCTTCCTTGCAAAAGGCCTTTAGGGAAGCATCCCATTTTCCGTCCAAGGTAGAAAAGGCTTCATAAGAACGATCTCCGGGAAAGGACAGAGAGGGAGGGGCAATATACAGGATATGTTCCTTCGGGAAGGGAATTCCGTAGCGAGGACAGTCCTCAAAAAATTCTGCAAGCCTTTTGATAACCCTTTCTCCATCAGGTCTTCCAAAGCTTAAGTAATCGTTGATTCCCAGAAAAAGAATTATTCTATCCTCAGTGGTAAAATCCTTACAGGCCCTTTGCAGGTCCTCCCACTCAAAGGGAAGCTCCGGAATGCATCGCCCCACCTTTGCCTCCACCAGAAGGGAATAGTCGGGAAACGCCTGTTCCAAGGTATAATAATACCGTTCTTCCAAGGGCAAACGCAGGTCCTGATGCTTCTCATTGGGAAGATAGCCGTAGCTGATAGAATCTCCGTATATCAGTAGTTTTTTCACCTTGCGCTCCCTTCTTATTTTGCAGCGGGCCCCGCCACACGCTCCGATTCTCCGGAAACCTTTTTCGTGATTTTTTCCCGGTCAAAATACTGAATCATGGCTTTTGCACATTTTCTGCTGGTGGAAAAAGCATCCTTAAGGGTGGCAATACCCAGGACTTCTTCCTTTTTAAAATATTCCAATACCCAAGCCTTAACCTTCTCCAAATCCTGTGAAAGAATCAAAAGTTCAGGGTCCTCTCCCACCTTCACCACTCTTCCTTCCACTACGGTATTCTGCAAAATATCCTGAAAATCTTCTTCCTTGGCCTTTCCTCTTTCCAGCTCTTCCAATTTTAAGAGCTGATAGCCGGCATTTTCCAGAGTCGTTAAAATAGATTTTTCTATACTTTGATAATTTGCATCTTTAAAATCTTCTTGGGAAGAAAGATAGAGCAGATCTCCCTTACTTTGCAGCTCGGGCAGGAGGATCAGCAGGGCATCAAAGACCTTAGCATTGCCCTTTTTCCATAGCTTTTCCCGTAATTCCGCCTTTGCCATACCGATCCGATAGGGATGGGCTTTTCGGAATTTTTCCAACTCTTCCTTGAATTTAGTCTCCCAATAAAATTTATTGTCTCCATGCAGATAAACTGTTCCCTGCTGTAAACTGAGCTCCCAAAGCTTTTCGCCGGCACACAGCTCCTCCACAAGGGGAAGCAGCTCCTCATTTTCCAAAGAAAGGTCTTTTCCCGCCTCTTTTAGGCCGGCTCCAAATTTTGCTTCTAGGAAATAAGTCTCCAAAGTCTCCTCTAAGGAGCCCTCTTCCTTTCGTCTTAAGGCATCAATTTCCTCTTCCCGAAAACGTTTTTTCTTCTTGGCATTGGCCTCCAAAACAGTGCCTCCGCCAATGGTTTCCACAGGGCTGTAAAACCGAAGTAGGAAAGGATCCCCTTTTGCAAAAACCATGTCCTGCTCCAAAAGAATCTGACAGTACCCCTCTTCTCCTGCCTCAAGTTCCTCCTTATCCAGAAGAATAATGCGGCAAAGCAGCTCTGTGGTGCCGGTCAGAAAATGCAGTCTCTCTCTATTTTTAATGGTTCTCTGAGAAGAAGGGAGTATGCGCACCTTGGCATCCAAAAGCCTGGTATTTTCAAAGCTGTTTTCCCGAGCCAGTACTGCGCCCTTCTTGATATCCCCCTTCTTCAATCCTGTAAGGTTCAAGGCTACTCTCTGCCCTGCCACCGCCTGTTCCGCATCCTGTTCATGAACCTGGATATTTCGGATTCGTACCGGAAGACGCTTGGGATAAATTTCCACCGCATCCCCCTTTGTCAAAGTTCCGGAAATCAGGGTACCGGTAACAATGGTTCCCAGGCCCTGCAGACTGAAGACCCTGTCAATGGGGAGTCTGGGAAGGCCGCTGGGGCTTTTTTCCGGAAGGGTTTTCACCATTTCCATGATAGCATCCTTGCAGCCATCGATTCCGGTTCCGGTTTTCGTGGATACCTCCACAATCTTAGCCTTCTCCAGCATAGTGCCCCGGAATTCCTCCCGAATATCCTCCTTTACCATGGAAATCCAGTCTTCATCCACCAAATCGCATTTGGTCAGCACCACAATACAATTCTCAATACCAAGAAGAGATAGAATATCCAAATGTTCTCTGGTCTGGGGCATAATGCCTTCATCCGCCGCCACCACCAGGAGCACCATATCCATACCGCAAACCCCGGATACCATCTGCTGAATAAATTTCTCATGTCCCGGTACATCAATGACGCCGCAACGGGTACCGTCCTTTAAATCAAACCAGGTAAAGCCCAGCTCAATGGTAATTCCCCGATCCTGTTCTTCCTTTAAGCGATCCGTCTCTCTTCCGGTTAAAGCACGGATAAGAGATGTTTTACCATGGTCGATGTGTCCGGCAGTTCCGATAATGATATGTTTCATGAAGTCCTCCAAAGCAAGTATTTACAGGCTCCCCTTCTTTTTAGCATAAAGGATGACCTGGGCGATGATACTGATCACAAACAAAAGCAAAGAAAGCATCTGACTAACCGCAATGCCGGTTCCGAAGAACATCAGGGAGTCCGCCCG
This sequence comes from uncultured Oribacterium sp., assembly GCA_963534765.1. Classification (GTDB taxonomy): domain Bacteria; phylum Bacillota; class Clostridia; order Lachnospirales; family Lachnospiraceae; genus Oribacterium. The sequence continues at coordinate 14,539 of CAUSUG010000017.1, read as the reverse complement.
AAGCCCTTCAATAAAGAAGCGTCCAAAGCCGTATAGCATTAAGTAAAAGAGGAAAATCTGTCCGTCATAGTTCTTTCTTTTCGAGTAGTTATAAAGAAAAAGAAAAACACAGAGATTCCACATACTCTCATAGAAAAATGTGGGATGCACCTGAATATAGGATACGCCGGAAATATATTGCAAATTCGAGAGCACATCGCTATTCAACATCCCCGGATTCACAATACTTTCCTTAATCCGCATGGCCAGTAAGGAATTCGTATATCCCCCAAAGGCTTCCGCATTGAAGAAATTTCCCCAACGGCCGATAGCCTGCCCCAAAATCAATCCGATGGCACCGGAATCCGCCATCGGCAGAAAGTTCAGCTTTCTCTTCTTACAAAAGCCTATACAGGTGGCAATGGCCGCCAATACGCCGCCGTAAATTGCCAATCCTCCCTGACGAATATTGGGAATCTCCAACAAATGCTTGGAATAGTATTCCCACTCGAAAATCACATAGTAGAGCCTGGCGCCGATGACTCCCAGAACAATCACAATCAAGGCAAAGTCCTGAATATCATCCACCTTGTGGCCATGCTTGGCATAATCCCTTGAAGCCACCGACATGCCCAGAAGCATTCCGATTCCAATAATAATGCCGTAGAAAGCTATAGAAAAACCAAAAACCGAGATACTGTTCTGTAATTTTTCAATGCCGATTCCCAGATGGGGAAAATATAAATCATAGTTTTCCATTCTCTGTCCTTCCCTTTTATGATACGCGCCCTATCTTCCGACACTTTAAGTCTCAAATATAGCAGCTCAGAAGCTCATCGCTATCCCCGCAATCCCTTCACTATCCCTTGCCTTTCTTGAACGGCAAAACCTAAGCCTCCAAAAGCTTTAAGAACTCTTCCTCCGTTATAATCGGAATACCCAGCTCCTTGGCCTTCTTGTTCTTACTGCTTCCGGAAGTACTGTCATTGTTGATTAAATAGTCCGTGTTTTGAGACACGGAGGAGCTGCTCTGTCCTCCGGCCTTTCGGATTTCCTCCTCTAAAGCCTTTCGATTGGGAAAATGATGAACAGAGCCGGTAATCACGAAATGCTTTCCGCTGATTCCGCTTTTCTCCTCTTTCTCTTCCTTTTCCAAATGCAAAATAGATAAGAGCTCCCGGACAATCCGGCGATTATCTTCCTTTTGAAAATACTCTACAATGCTGTCCGCTAAAACCTGGCCAATCCCTTTCACTTGAAGAATTTCTTCCTTGGAAGCATCCATCAGCTTGTAGGGATCCTGGGAAAAGGCCTCTGCCAACATTCTGCCGTTGCTGACGCCGATTCCTTCTATCCCCAGGCCATAAAGAAGCCTGCCCAGATTGGAGGTTTTAGCCTTCTCAATATTTTCCTGTATTTTCTCAAAGGACTTTAGGCCAAAGCCCTCCATGCCGATGATTTCTTCCCTATGCTTTTCCAATGAGAAAAGATCCGGAAACTCCTGGATAAAGCCTCTACCCAGCCATTTTTCCAAGGTCATCTCGGAAAGGCCCTCAATATTTAAAGCATCTCGACTGGTAAAAAGAGCAAACTGCTTAATCCGCTTTGCCGGACAATGGGGATTGGTGCAATAGAGCATCTTGGTTTCTTTGTCCTTAACAATCCTGGTTTCTCCCTGACAGGCGGGACAGTGCTTAGGAATCTCCAAATTCCCTGACTTTGTTTTATTTTCCCCAATCTGGGGGATAATCATATTTGCCTTATAAACCGTGATTTCATCTCCGATGCCAAGGGCCAGGTCCTCGCAATAGGTGATATTGTGAAGGCTGGCTCTGCTGACCACGGTGCCCTCCAGCTCCACCGGAGTAAAAATCGCCACAGGGTTAATCAAGCCTGTTCTGCTGGGAGACCATTCCACGGAAAGAAGCTTTGTGCTCTCCTCCTCATCCTGCCACTTAAAGGCAATGGCATTCCGGGGGAACTTCGCGGTTCTTCCCAGACTTTCTCCATAGGCGATATCATTGTATAAAAGCACCAGTCCATCAGAGGGGAAGTCGTTTTTCGGCATCAGCTTGGAAAACTCCGCCACCGCCTCTTGGATATTTTCAGCGTTCACCATTTTTCTATGTACCACGGAAAATCCCTGTTTTTCCAGAAAGCGGAACTCTTCCTCATGCTGGTTGTGAAAATCCGGAGTTTTTCCCTCTTCCTCCGCAAGCACCAGGCTAAACAAAGAAATCTGCACCCTTCTTTCCTTCGTCACCTTCGGATCCAGCTGACGAACGGAACCGGAGCAAAGATTTCTGGGGTTTTTGTATTTGGCGCCCTCCTCCGGAAGCTCTTCATTGATTCTTTCAAAATCGGAGTAGGAAATAAAGGCCTCCCCCCGAACCACAAGATGACCCTTAAAAGGAATCTGCAATGGCAGGTTTTGGAAGGTCTTGGCGTTTTCCGTAACCAGCTCTCCCACGATACCGTTTCCTCTGGTTACCGCCTTTACAAGCTTTCCCTCCTGATAATGCAAAACGATGGTTAATCCGTCCAATTTCCAGGAAAGGATTCCCTCCTGTCCCTGCAAAAAGCTTTGCAAATCCTCTACAGACTTGGTTTTATCCAAAGAAAGCATAGGTGTTTCATGGGTTTCCTTGGGGAGAGCGGTAGCCACCGCATAGCCTACATTTTGGCTGGGGCTTCCGGAAAGTACCACGCCGCTCTCCTTTTCCAGACTCAGCAAGGTATCATAAGCCTTGTCGTACTCTAAGTTGGAGACAATCTCTCTTCCCTCCTGATAATAGGCCTTTGACGCTTCATTCAAAAAGGAAATCAGCTCCTTCATTTTGGCTATGCTGTCCTGCTTACCGACTTCTTGCACGTCGCTATTTTCTTCTATCTTGCTAGTTTCTTCTATCTTGCTATTCTCTTGACTCCCCATACTATCCCTCAAAAAACTCTAAGTCTTCTCTCTTGATTTCGAAATATTCTCCGGGTCTCATTTTTCCCAGCTCTATATTCATCACCCGAATACGCTTTAAGCGAGTCACCTCATAGCCAAGGGCTTCGCACATTCTTCGAATCTGGCGATTTAAGCCCTCCGTTAAGACAATGTGGAACTGCTTCCGCTGAATCTCCTTGGGTAGCTTCGGATCCTGCCAAAGCACTGCCCGTCTGGTGCTTCTTTCCAGTTCCGGAAGGTAAACTCCTGAGGACATTTCCTGTAAAAATTCCTTAGTAATCGGCTTATCCACAGAAACAATATATTCTTTTTCCTTATAGCCGCTGGCTTTATTGATTTGATTAACCAGATCTCCCTGATTGGTCAAAAGCAACAAGCCTTCAGAGTCCTTATCCAGGCGACCGATCGGATAGATTCTTTCCTTATAACCGATGGCCTCGATGACATTTTTCCCTCTGTCCTTCTCTCCGGTGGTACAGATAATGCCTCTTGGCTTATAGTATTTCAAGAGTACAGGCTTGGGCTTTTCCTTCTTATGCCCCTTGCCGGAAATAAGCTTCCCGTCTAAAAGAATCTCCTCTTTTCCCATAATTTCCATGCCAAGGCTTACTTTCTCTCCGTTTACCAAAAGCTTGCCTTCAGAAATATAACGGTCCGCCTCTCTTCTGGAACAAATTCCCATGGCACTGAGCCACTTATTGATACGCATTCTTCCCCCTTATTCCTAATGAATAAACATAGCATCTCCAAAACTGAAAAAACGGTACTTTTCCTTTACCGCCTCTTCGTAGGCATGCAAAATCTTTTCCCTGCTGGACAATGCGGAAACCAGCATAAGAAGGGTGGACTCCGGCAAATGGAAGTTGGTAATCAAGGCATCCATCACCTTAAATTCAAATCCCGGATAAATGAAAATGTCAGTCCAGCCGGACTTGGCTTCTATTTTTCCGCTTTCTCTTGCGGCGGACTCCAGGGCTCTACAGGAGGTGGTTCCGGTGCAAATCACTCTTCCTCCTCTTTGCTTGCAGGCTTCTATCTTCTCCGCAACCTCTTGGGAAACGGAATAATACTCGGAATGCATGTGATGCTTCTCCACTACCTCCATTTTCACCGGACGGAAGGTGCCAAGACCTACATGGAGGGTGATACGAAGAATCTCAACCCCCTTGGCCTCACACTGCTCCAGTAATTCTTTGGTCCAATGCAGTCCCGCCGTAGGAGCCGCCGCAGAGCCCTCTTCCTTGGCATAGACAGTATTGTAACGGGTTCTGTCCTCTAATTTATGGGTAATATAAGGGGGAAGAGGCATCTCTCCAAGTTGGTCCAATACCTCTTCAAAAATTCCGCTGAATTCAAAGCGAATCAGCCGGTTTCCCTCTTCTAAAATATCTACAATTTCCGCCTTCAGTCTTCCATCCCCAAAGGAAATTCTTGCGCCGGGCTTTAGCTTCTTTCCGGGCTTGACCAGACACTCCCAGTGCTCCTTATCTTTCCGATGCAACAAAAGCACCTCCACCTGTGCCCCGGTATCTTCCTTTACCCCGTATAATCTTGCCGGAATCACCTTGGTTTCATTTAAGACCAGACAATCTCCCGGATTCAAATAGTCCAGAATTTCATAAAAATGCTTATGCTGGATTTCTCCCGTTTCCTTATCTAAAAGCATGAGTCGGGAGGAGGAGCGATTCAACAGGGGATCCTGCGCAATCAATTCCTCCGGTAAATCATAATAAAAATCCTTGGTATTCATGGAATTCCCTTCTGTAACTCTATCTTCTATCCGTTACCGGATGATAATACTTTAGCTGTACTATTTCTTTGGATAAAGACTATATCTGCCAGGTCATCTATCCGTTACCGGCAGTCGTACTTTCTGTAGCTCCTTCTGAGGCTGTCGTAGCTGTTGTTTCCGTACCGACATCCGCTAAAGTGTCTCCGCCGGCATTTTCTGCCGATGTCGGTTTTTCAGAAGCTGAAGAATTGGCTTCCCCGCCGGGAGCCGGAGAAACACTGCCATCGGATTCTGTAACCGCAGCCGGCCCATCATCATTTACCTCTAAAAGAGATACCTCAGAATCAATGGAGGCCTGATCCTGGGTATAGATTCTTCCGGTCTGGAAGGCATCATAAAGAACAGCCAGTCGAGAATCTGAAGACAGAGCCTCTAAAAGCTGAGAATCCACCGCATTGATTAAGTCCTGCACATTGGTATGAGTGGCGATATAGGCGTGGATAAACTTTGTTTGCTCCGGAGTTTTATTTTCTACCAATTCAAAGGAATTCTGATCGTTTACCCGCATATAGCAGTACATCAAAGCCGGTGCCGGCGTTTTTGCCCTACGAAAATGTACCTGGTACTGCAGGAAAATAAGCTTTTCATTTTTCCCTATACCGGGCACCGCGTAGGTTTTTATATTGTCATAGGCTTCAATGTATCCGGCTTGGGTTTTCAGCTGCTTTTGCAACCTTTCTCTTTGCTCCTTGCTTTGATTTTCCACACCGCTAAGACGATAGAGGGTATCCACATCCGCAGCAAGCTTCGCCTGAAAATACTCCTGAAAAAATTTCTCCAATACATCATCATTGTATTCCGCCAAAGTCTGATCTGTATCTTCTTCCACATCTGAAGAACTGACAATGTTGGAAGCGCTGGCTTTCATCTTCGGTTTCTCCTGATAGGGTGTTGCACCGAAGCCTAAAGCTTCCAATATTTTAATCAGCACGATCAAGACCAACACAATAATCGGTATCAGAAAAAAGGATTGCTCATGAAAATCCCTTCTCTTTTTCTGAATCTTATGCAGTTTTCTCTGTCGTTGATTTCTTTTCTTTAAAATAATCTTTTCTCGACTTTTTTTCGACAACATTTTCTTTACATCATCTAAAGTATCAAGATTTTTTCCCATATTTTTTGTCCTATCTTTGTCCAGTTTAACTTTTCTATCATAACGCACTTTAGGTAAAAAATACAGCAAAAAAGCGTGTTCCTTACGAAACACGCTTTTCTTAAAGATTCGTTTAGGGATTCTTTCTAATTACTCAAGAATCTTAACAACTCTTCCGGATCCTACAGTTCTTCCACCCTCACGGATAGCGAAACGAAGTCCCTCTTCCATAGCGATTGGGTGAATAAGATCTACTTCCATCTCAGTGTTATCACCGGGCATAACCATCTCTACGCCGTCTGGCAGCATGCAGATACCGGTTACGTCAGTTGTTCTGAAATAGAACTGAGGACGGTAGTTGGTGAAGAAAGGAGTATGACGTCCACCTTCATCCTTTGTTAATACGTAAACCTGAGCGGTAAACTTCTTATGGCACTTTACAGAACCCGGCTTACAAATAACCTGTCCTCTTTCGATCTGGTCACGGTTGATACCACGAAGAAGAAGACCAACGTTATCTCCTGCCATAGCCTCATCAAGCTGCTTACGGAACATCTCGATACCTGTGATAACGGACTTCTGAGTCTCCTCGTTGATTCCAACGATTTCAACTTCATCAGATACGTGAAGAACTCCACGCTCTACTCTACCGGTAGCAACAGTTCCACGTCCTGTGATGGTGAAGATATCCTCAACAGGCATAAGGAAAGGCTTATCAGTCTCACGAGCTGGCTCTGGGATATAGCTGTCTACAGCATCCATAAGTTCCATGATCTTATCGCCCCACTCGGACTTAGGATCTTCAAGAGCCTTTAATGCGGAACCCTTGATTACAGGGATGTCATCTCCAGGGAACTCATACTCGGAAAGAAGCTCTCTAACTTCCATCTCTACAAGCTCAAGAAGCTCTGGATCGTCAACCATGTCACACTTGTTCAGGAATACAACGATAGCAGGAACACCTACCTGACGTGAAAGAAGGATGTGCTCTCTTGTCTGAGCCATAACACCGTCAGTAGCAGCTACTACGAGGATAGCTCCATCCATCTGAGCAGCACCGGTGATCATGTTCTTAACATAGTCGGCGTGTCCCGGGCAGTCAACGTGAGCATAGTGTCTCTTCTCTGTCTCGTACTCAACGTGAGAGGTGTTGATGGTGATTCCTCTTTCTCTCTCTTCCGGAGCCTTATCGATGTTAGCGAAGTCTGTTGCTGTGTTACCAGCTACACGGTCTGCTAAAACCTTGGTAATAGCAGCTGTAAGAGTTGTCTTACCGTGGTCTACGTGTCCGATAGTTCCGATGTTACAGTGTGGTTTGGTTCGCTCAAAATGCGCCTTTGCCATTTCAATACCCTCCTAATAAATGTAATACAACGAAAATCATGCCAAGCACCAACGCATGCATAGCATGCGAATTGCAGTACATCCCAAGTTCGTCCGAAAAAGAACCCAGTGACCATGATTTTATCATTAGTTTTCCTTGAAAGCAAGCCTTTTTCTGTAGTCCGAAAGGCCACAGAAAAGGCCTGTTAAATCTTCTTTTTTCTATCCCATAGTTAAGTTTTTTCTAAGGGATAAAAGATTATATTCGACTTATTCGATTCGTGTCCGATTACTTCTTAACGTTGGAAAGAACCTTTTCCTGAACGTTCTTAGGACACTTCTCATATTTCTCGAAGAACATGGAGTAGTTTGCTCTACCCTGTGTCTTGGAACGAAGGTCTGTTGCATATCCGAACATCTCTGCCAGTGGAACGTAGGCATTAACCTGCTTTCCGGAAGGGATGTCTTCCATGCTCTCGATTCTACCACGACGAGAGTTTACGTCTCCGATTACGTTACCCATATACTCTTCCGGTGTAGTAATCTCCACCTTCATGATAGGCTCTAAAAGGATTGGATCTGCCTTCTGCATAGCGTTCTTGAAGGCAATGGATCCTGCAAACTCGAAGGCACGCTCGTTAGAGTCGACCTCGTGGTAAGATCCGTCATAAACGTTTGCATTAACACCCAGTACAGGGAATCCTGCAAGAATACCGGAATTGGCAGCTTCACGAATACCCTTCTCGATTGCAGGGATGTATTCCTTAGGAATAGATCCACCCACAACGGTAGACTGGAACTTGAAGAGCTCTTCTCCGTTTGGATCCATAGGCTCGAACTTAACCTTACAGTGTCCGTACATACCGGAACCACCGGACTGGTGAATGTACTTTCCTTCCACATCAACAGGCTTTGTGAAAGTCTCTTTGTAAGCAACCTCGGGAGCACCAACGTTTGCCTCTACCTTAAACTCACGAAGGAGACGGTCTACGATAATCTCAAGGTGCAACTCTCCCATTCCGGAGATGATGGTCTGTCCTGTTTCCTCGTTGGTTCTAACACGGAAGGTAGGATCTTCTTCGGCAAGCTTTGCCAAAGCCTCACCCATCTTACCCTGAGAAGCCTTAGTCTTAGGCTCGATAGCCACAGAGATAACAGGCTCCGGGAATTCCATGGACTCGAGGATGATGGGGTGCTGCTCATCACAGATGGTATCTCCTGTGGAAGTAAGCTTAAATCCTACTGCCGCAGCGATATCTCCGGAGAATACCTCATCCAACTCGTTTCTCTTGTTTGCGTGCATCTGCAGCAAACGTCCAACTCTTTCCTTCTTTTCCTTTGTGGAGTTCAGAACATAAGAACCGGTCTTTAATGTTCCGGAATACACACGGAAATATGCCAACTTACCAACGAAGGGGTCAGTCATAATCTTGAATGCCAGAGCAGCGAAAGGTGCACTGTCGGAAGAAGGTCTGCTGTCAGGCTCTCCATCCATATCGGTTCCCTGAATATCGGGAACGTCTGTCGGTGCAGGTAAGAAATCAATAACCGCATCCAAAAGCTTCTGTACACCCTTGTTACGGTAAGCAGTACCGCAAAGACAAGGAATAGCCTGTCCTGCAATGGTACCCTTACGAAGGGCTGCCTTTAATTCCTGCTCGCTTGGAATTTCTCCCTCAAGGTATTTCTCCATAAGGTCATCATCCAACTCGGAAATCTGCTCTACTAACTTCTCACGATATTCCTCAGCCAAGTCCTTGAACTCTTCAGGAACATCTGTGATCTCGATATCTTCACCCTTGTCATCCTTGTAGAAGTAAGCTCTCATCTCGAAGAGATCGATTACTCCTTTAAAGGTGTCTTCTCTTCCCATCGGAACCTGGGTAATGATACAGTTCTTACCCAAACGGTCTACGATAGTCTGAACAGAGTGGAAGAAATCCGCTCCCACAACGTCCATCTTGTTGATGAACGCCATACGAGGTACATTGTAGGTATCTGCCTGACGCCATACGTTCTCAGACTGAGGCTCTACACCGCTCTTTGCGTCAAATACACCTACTGCGCCGTCCAAAACACGAAGAGAACGCTCAACCTCTACGGTAAAGTCTACGTGTCCCGGGGTGTCAATAAGGTTGATTCTATATTCCGGTGCCCCTTTAATCTTCTTGTGCTCCTTCTCAGGAATCCAGTGGCAAGTGGTTGCAGCGGAAGTAATAGTGATACCTCTCTCCTGCTCCTGCTCCATCCAGTCCATGGTAGCACTACCTTCGTGGGTTTCTCCAATCTTGTGGTTTACACCGGTGTAATAGAGGATACGCTCGGAAAGTGTTGTTTTACCGGCGTCAATATGCGCCATGATACCAATATTTCTTGTGTGCTCAAGGGAATACTGTCTTTCAGCCAATGTCTTTCCTCCTATTAGAATCTGTAATGAGCAAATGCCTTATTGGCCTCAGCCATTCTATGCATCTCCTCTTTACGCTTTACTGCAGCACCTGTGTTGTTGGCTGCATCCATAATTTCATTTGCTAATCTTTCTGCCTGAGTCTTCTCAGAACGCTTTCTGGAAAACTCTGTAAGCCATCTTAATGCCAAGGTCTGGCGTCTCTCAGGCTTTACTTCCATTGGTACCTGGTATGTGGCACCACCAACTCTCTTTGCCTTTACCTCAAGTACAGGCATGATGTTGTTCATTGCTTCTTCAAATACTTCTACAGCATCCTTCTCTGCCTTAGCGGCAACCTTCTCGAATGCTCCATAAACGATCTTCTGTGCAACACCCTTCTTACCATCTAACATGATGGAGTTTACAAGCTTAGTTACAATCTTGGAATTGTAAATTGGGTCTGCCAGTACATCTCTGTGTAGCGTATGTCCTTTACGTGGCACGTTACTTCCCTCCTTAAATACTGGATTTAGATCAACGGTACTCTCTTAGGAAAATGTTTTTCCCATCTTCTTTGAGTTCATGCGGAAATGGACACAGGCTTATCTATCTTTGTGACCAAATTTTCCGTCATAACCATGTCTAAATGAAACTACGATTTCGGCTTAAGCCTTCTTTGCCTTAGGTCTCTTTGCGCCGTACTTGGAACGAGCCTGCATACGGTTTGCAACGCCTGCAGTATCCAAAGTACCACGAATGATGTGATAACGTGTACCGGGAAGATCCTTAACACGGCCACCACGAATCATAACAACAGAGTGCTCCTGAAGGTTGTGTCCTTCTCCGGGAATGTAGGATGTTACTTCGATTCCGTTGGAAAGACGTACTCTGGCGATCTTACGAAGAGCAGAGTTCGGCTTCTTCGGTGTTGCAGTCTTTACGGCTGTACAAACACCTCTCTTTTGTGGAGCGCTGTTCGTAGTTGCTCTCTTCTGTAAAGAGTTGAACCCTTTCTGAAGAGCAGGGGCAGTGGACTTTTTCTTACTGGTCTCTCTACCCTTTCTAACGAGCTGGTTAAATGTTGGCATTTTGGTCTCCTTTCATAATAGTTTTGCTCCCTTTATGTGACCACCTTGCGAAAGGCATGCATAAAGAAAGGCGCGAGAAAACTCACGCTCAACAAATATAAGCTTGAGACAAAGAAAAGTCAAGAAAAATCATGGCTTTTTTCAAGGGAAAAATCGTTCCTGAAAATGGAACAAAACAGATGCCTCTCCTCTCTTTACGCTCCCCTCCATTTCCACTTTTGATATCACATTTTCTTTTCTTTCTATTTTTTATGGGTTTTGTATAATTTTAACGCATTGCACCCTTTCACTATTCACAAATCCACACTTCTTATCTTTTCAAAGCTTTGTCATTATTATAATTATTATAAATATTAGCAATTAATTATTTTACAGTTCATAGATATTGACTGGCTTTTGCTCTTGTGATAGTTTAATCTCGTTTCTTAATGGTTAGATTTGACTAACTTTATTTTCGCATAAATAAAGATTTACAAGAACATGGTTAGTTGTATAACACAATCATTTTTCTTCCCTTCTAACCATATCATCACACGCACTATCTCTTATAGAGATAGAAAGGAGATCCTTATGAAAAGGAAAGCATTTTCATGCGCTGTCCTTTCCATAGCCGCAGCAATGCTGCTTCCCGGCATCAGCCTGGCCAAGCCGGCAAGCACCGTCGGGCAATGGTTTAACCGTTCCGGAAAATGGTATTATGGAAAAGACGAAGAAAACTTACGAAAGGAATGGATTGTCTCCGAGGGTGACTGGTTCTACCTCCAAAAGGATTCGGGAGAGCTTCAGTCCGGTTGGTTAAACTTAAATGGAAAGAAATATTTCCTCAATACTTTACACAACGGACAATTCGGAAAATTACTGACCGGCTGGCAGTGGATTGACGGTTACTGCTATTTCTTTGAGGCAGAGGATCCGAAAACTCTGGGAGAGTTAAAAGTATCCGGCTTAACCAAGGATGGATACACGGTAGACGAAAACGGACGTTACCTTTCTAATGGCAAAGTAGTGTATGAAGCCGGAAAAGGACTTCCCGGCACAGAAAGCGGTCAAAGCGTTGCCGGTGTCAGCAGAACACTTCCTTCCGTCTCCGGTGATTCCTCTTATAGAAGCCGTTCCCGCAGAAGCGCTTCCACAGGAAGCGAATCCATAATAGGAAACACCGTTTCTCCGACACTCCCCTCCAAAGAATCGCAAAGCGAGGCCAAGAAAAACAACGAGAAGCCTCAGAATATAGAAAAAAGCTCCGGTAGTCAGATGGAGAAGCCTAAGGAGGAGACAAAACCCGAACAGCCTAAGGAAAACACCAAGCCCGAACAGCCTAAGACAGAAGAAAAAAAGAGCAGTCTGGTAGACGGCGTTTATTTCGGAACCTCCAAGGAAGGCATCCATTTTCAGGAAAAGGGAGCAAATATCGTAAAGGTTCGGATTGAAAACGGAAAGATTGCTTCCGCAGAAAGTGTGGTTTTTACCGATGACACACAGCCGGATTTTTTTGCAAAATACAGAGATCAGCTTCTGGAAAGAGTAAAGGGCTTAGATTCTGTAGACGAAGTAAAAAAATCCGTTACCGGTAAGAGCGGAAAATATTATGACGGTTTGGCTGGTGCTACCAGAACCCTTCGCTCCCATACCTCCGCAGTGGAAAACGCCTTAGAGCAGGCAAAAAAGAAGAAGGCAGGCACAGAACTTCCCTTCAGTTATATGGAATTTGAGAGTCGACCAAATCCAAGCCAAAGCGGTAAAAGCTTAGACCTTAGTGCAACTCGCTTAAAACTTCATTTTCAAAATGGAGAAAGTAAAGTTGTTGGTCCTGAAGACTTTGCACAATATGGTATCACAAGCAGTCCTGCGCAGGGCTCCCCTATTAAGGAAGGAACCAAGGAAATATTGGTGCATTTCCTGCAAAAGGACTTAGACATTGATCTGGTGAGTGCCATTGTGCCAAGAGCAGAGATTCGAAAGAAATATCCCACTGAAATCCATGTACACTATGTAAACGGAGACAGCTATACTCTAGCATTGGATAAGGAAAACTTCCGTTACACCATCCCTGCCAAGGGCAAGATTGACCACATGCACTTAATGGATGGGGATAAGGAAGTGGCAAGATCCGTGTATGATGCTGCTGCCAACCAGTGGAGCTTCTCCTTAAAGGATGTTCCCCATGAGGGATTCAGTTCCTGGGGCTATGAGCTTTATACCGTAAAGGTAGACATCAGTCAGGATAAGTCCCCCATCGCTTCCTTCAAGCTGGATACTCACTTGGCAAAGAAAGAGTACCATGTGGGGGATGCTTTAAAGATTAACGACTTAATCGTAGAGGCGGTTACAGAACAGGGAAACAATAAGATTTACCAGAACTGGGATTTGGCAAAGGCTGCAGGCTTTAGTGTCAGTCCGGAAAATAACACTGCTTTAAATACTGTGGGAGAAAACAGCATTACCGTTCGTTACCAAAAAGATGGGGTGGATTTATCCCAGAGCTTTACCGTGAATGTAAAAGACCTGGCCAATCAGGTTCCTGCGAAGGTGGAGATTCGTACCAAAGCGGGAGAACTGGTAAAACGCTACAACTTTACCGAAGCACAATGGGAAGAAAAACAGGGTATGCTTTCCTATGTGATGGTTCCTGTTCCCAAGAAGTTTGAAACAGCATGGAACAACAAGGAATTTACCGCAAAGGCCTTCAATAAGGATGGCGACGAACTGAAGGTGGAAGTCAACAGAAGAGGACCTCTTTTCCGTATTCAGTTCCCGGAATACACCCATGACACCGCTTATCAAAATGCAATGTTAAGCCTGAGCTTTAAGTTTGAGGAAAATGCTCCGGAAGAAAAGGAGGAAAGCACTACTCCCGCTGTAGAGCCTGTGGAAGATGTTCTTCCCAGACATGTGGAAGTTTACTGGCGCAACGAAAAAATAGTAGATAAAGACTATACCGTGGAAGAAATAAGTAAACGCAAGGGGCAACTCATTTTCAAAGGTGTAAAAGCCCCTGCAAAAATGAGAGGACAAAACAAAAGGGAAGACTTTACCATCATCATCAAAAACAATAAAGGAGAAGAACTTCCCTTTACCTTCGAACCGTACGGCTCTTTACACCATGCCAGAATTAGTATTCATTTGGAAAAGAAGAATCCTGCATGGACTCCCATGCGAATAGACTATGTGTGGAGTTATGAAGAAGAACCTACAGAAAATAAGCCTGACTCCAAGGAGGAAAATGCTTCGGACGATCTCCTCCCAAGCCATGTAGAAGTATTCTGGCATGACGAAAAGGTAGTGGATAAGGAAATTTCTAAAGAGCAGGTAGAAGCTGCCAGAGGGCAAGTACTTTTTAATGCTGTTCCTATGTCCGGCAAAAAGAGAAATTTCATCAACGACTACACTGTGCTGGTCAGAAACAAGAAGGGCGAAGAGCTTCCCCAGTTTCCTACCGTTTGGAATGCCGGAGGAAAATCCAGTCTTTTAGTTAACTTAAAGAATGCCCATCCGCAATGGGGTAAAATAAGATTAAGCTTCGTTTGGAAATATGAAGACAAGGCGGAAAATGCCGGATCTGAAGATTCCAATAAGAAGGAAGAAACTAAACCGATAGAGAATCCCAAGGAAGAAACAGAGCCCAGTTATATCAAAACCTTCTATGGGGAAAGTGAAGTACTTCCCTATGGCTATACCATTAAAGTAAAGGTAAAATGGGACAGTCAAAAGAAAAGCATTGTAAAAGTAGAGGACAACGAAACCTATTCCGGAAGCAATTCCGGATTCTGGGATAAGGTAAGAAGAAACTCTATGCCTGCCTTAGTCGGAAAGAACAAAGAAAATATGGAAAGCATTGATGCTGTTGCAGGTTGTACCTTTAGTAGGGACGCCTTGCTGGATGCAGTGCGAAATGCAATTCCTGAGGAGTAGTCCTCCAAGA
>CAUSUG010000016.1:0-18003 GCA_963534765.1 uncultured Oribacterium sp. | reverse complement strand
AGCAGGTACCAACCATCCTTCCGGTTCAGCCAGCAGACTCCTTCATATGATGGAGCTGGATAACGAACTCACAGAAAAATATCCCTTTATTTCCAAGGCTTCCTCCACCTGATATTTTTCACAAGAAAATCACACCCTTCTTTCTTTAATCGGTCTATACTATGCGGCGAAGAATAGCATAATCTCGCAAAAGGATGTATAGTACTTGGACAATGCTTATCCCAAAAGGGAATGATAGGGTCGAAAGGAGTCGTTATGGAAATCCAAAAAACAGCCAGCGCCGGCACCACGGAGAAATGTGATTGTCTGGTAACCATTTCTAAAGGGAGCGGCGGCAGAACGGTGGAGCTTAAATCCAAGGTGCTCTACGAATACGGAGACAGAATGGTCGCCTTGGTTCATCAGTGCCTTACGAAAATGGGAGTTAAGGATGCCTTGGTGGAGATAGAAGACATGGGCGCCTTTGACCACATCCTTGTGGCAAGATTACAGGCCGCTGTTTACCGCAGTCAGGATAAAACGGAAAATATTCCTTGGGGGGATCTGCTCTATGAATAATAAAAATCGCCTGCGAAGAAGCATGATGTTTCTGAACGCACAGAAACCGAATCTTTTAAAGGATCCTTATATCTACGGGGCAGACTCCTTGATTTTCGATCTTGAGGATGCTGTTGCCCTTGGAGAAAAGGATGCTGCCAGATTTACTCTCTTTCATGCTTTAAAAAAAGTAGATTATCAAAATGCAGAAAAAGTGGTGCGGATTAACGGAATCGATACTCCCTTTTGGAAGGAGGATATTCGCTGCGCCGTATTTGCCGGCTGTGACAGCATTCGTATTCCGAAAACGGAATCCAAGGAGGATGTTCTTACGGTAGAAGCGGAGGTAGCAAAGGCGGAGCAAGAAGCCGGTGTGGATCTCGGAAGCACCCTTCTTATGGCGGCCATCGAGTCTGCAAAGGGCGTGGTACATTTGGAAGAAATTTGCCATGCCTCGGATAGGCTTTTCGGGGTAGCCCTTTCTGCAGGAGATTATACCAAGGATTTACATACCGGAATCAGCGGAAGCGGAGTAGAGCTTAGCGGAGCAAGACAACTGATGATTATTCACGCAAGAGCCGCAGGAATACAATGCTTTGATACCGTCTATACCAATCTGGAGGATATGGAGGGCTTCCGGAAGGAAGTGGAGCTGATTCACACCATGGGCTTTGACGGAAAATCCATTATAAACCCGAGACAGATTCCCGTTGTGCATGCTGTTTATACGCCAAGTGAGGCGGAAATTACCTTTGCCGAAAAAGTAGTACAGGAAATTGATGAGAAACGAAGTCAGGGCATCGGCGTATTTACCGTAGATGGGAAAATGATAGACATCGCCTTTTATGATGGAGCCAAAAGAACTCTTGCGCTGGCAAAGGCTGCCGGCGTTTTGGAGGAGGTACAAAATGATTAATGCAGTGGGTAGAGAGATTCCGGATGCGGTTTTAGCGGAAACAGGGAAAACGGTATTTCAGGGAAGCAGACATTTTGACGGCTATTCTTATGAAAAGACGGCAGTAAAAGCAAGAGCGCGAATCGGTGGTGAGGGCAGTAAGCTGGAGAGTAATTTGCAGGAGGTATTGCGAAAATGCAATGCTCATGACGGTATGACCATCAGCTTTCACCATCATTTTCGGGAAGGAGATCTGGTGGCTATGCAGGTGATGCAGGCTATTCATGAGATGGGCTTTAAGAACATTACCATCTGTGCCAGCTCCCTCAGCAAAGCCCAGGACGCGCTCGTTCCCATGCTGGAAGACGGCACCGTAACCCATATCGAAAGCTCCGGAGTTCGAGGAAAAATCGGAGAAGCCATCAGTGAGGGTAAATTGCAGGGAATCGCTATTCTTCGTTCCCACGGCGGAAGAGTTCGGGCCATCGAAACGGGAGAAACGCAAATCGACATTGCCTTTATCGGGGCCCCAAGCTGTGATGAATACGGAAATTGCCGGGCAGTAGGGGGAAACAGCAACTGCGGTGTGCTCTCCTACTCCGCCATTGATGCGGAGTATGCCGAGTATGTGGTGGTTTTAACGGATTGTCTTGTTCCTTTTCCGAATTTTCCGGCAGATATCAGTATGACTGACGTGGACTATGTACTAAAGGTGGATGCTATCGGAGATCCGGAAAAAATCGCTACCGGTGCCGCCCGTCCCGTGACGGATAGAAGAAAACTGATGATGGCGGAAAGCTGTGCAAAGTTCATTGCCGCTACCCCCTATTTTAAGGAAGGCTTCACCTTTCAAACCGGTATAGGCGGTGCAGCCAGTGCCACGGCACTTTGTCTTTCGGAGAAAATGCGGGAGAAAAACATTCATATGGGCTTTGGCGCCGGAGGAATGTCCAAACCCATGTGCGATTTATTGGATGAGGGTTTGGTTTCCTGCCTTTTGGATACCCAGGACTTTGATTTACCTTCTATCGAGAATCTGATTTCCCACCCGAAGCATTTTTCCATCAGCACAAAGGAATATGCCGATCCTTTCTGTAAAGGCGCGGTGGTCAATAAACTGGACTTTGTGATTTTAGGAACTCTGGAAGCAGATATACATTTTCACTGCAATGTGGTGATGAGCTCCGAGGGAGAATTAATGGGGGCTCAGGGAGGACATCCGGATACGGCGGCCGGAGCAAAATGCACCATTGTCATCACGCCTTTGGTACAGGGAAGAATTCCCACTATTCGAAATGATGTGACTACAGTTACCACCCCCGGGGAAACTGTGGATGTGATTGTTACTGACTATGGCATTGCCATTAATCCCCGGCGGCCGGAGCTTTTGGAGGCTGCAAAAGCCGCTAAACTTCCCATAAAGAGTATTGAAGAATTACGAGATATTGCCTACAAAATCTGTGGAGAACCGGCTAAACTGGAATTCGAGGATAAGGTAGTTGCCATTATCGAAGCAAGAGACGGCAGTATCATGGATGTTGTGAGAAAGCGAAAGGATAAAAGTCTACTTACACTAAGCGCTAGATGAAAACCAGTAAATCCAAGTACCATTCTTATAAAACCAAGTATGTAATTTATGCCAAGGGAGTTCAAAATGGAATTTTATTGTAAAAGCGGAGAACGAATCCATGTGGATATTCTGGGAGAAGGCTTTCCCATTGTCTTCCTCCATGGAAACAATCTGCAAAGCGGCTATTTTGCAAAGCAAAGGGTTCTTGAGAAAGAGTTCCAGCTCCTCTTTGTAGATAGTTTGGGGCATGGAAAATCCGGAGAACTGCAAGGAGAAACAAGCTTTGCTTACCTTGCTGATAGTCTGGAGGAGCTCCTTTCCTCCCTTTCCATAGAAAAATGTCTTTTGGTGGGGCACAGTGACGGCGCGAACCTGGCTCTGGAATACGCCGGTCGCCATGGGGAGAGAGTAGCCGGAATTCTGGCAAACAGCGGAAATATTACTTTTTCCGGTCTAAAGTTCCTTCCCCGCTATGCCTGCTACCTGGAAGAATGGCTCTATCGCTTTTTGGGGCTCTTTCTTCCCGCCTTTAAACGGAAGTCCAGGGTTTCTTCCCTTTTACGGGAAAATGTGGATGTGCCGAAGGAGATTTTCCGAAAGGCGCCTTACCCTGTAGTGGTTTTGGTGGGAGACAGGGATATGATTAAGCGAAAGCACAGTATGGCTATTGCAAAGCTTTTTCCCAAAGGCAAATTTCTGGAAAGAAAAGGGCAGGGACACAATATCCCGAAAAAGGATAACGTTTACTTTAACCGCTTGATAGAAAAAATGGCGCAGGGCATACAGCCTTGATACTACCCTGATCAAACAGCAAAATGCCGATTATACAATACAAGCATCGATTATCAGCACAAGTTGCTGATAAAGTAAGGTAAAAATTGCAAAACAAAGTTCGTATAGAGTAAAGAAACTCCGGTTTCCATAGTAAGGAGGAAAAATTGAATAAACTGATTTCTTTTTTTAAAAAATGGCAGAATGTTCTAAAGAGCATTCTTTTCCTGAGCATTTCTATTTTGGTGCTTTTGGAACTTGTTAAAATGGGAAAGACCATTTCCCCGGAGGCGGTAAAAAGCATATTGAGCGGCTTGTCCCCTTTCCAAATTGTAAGTCTCCTTGTTATCGGAATCCTTTCCGTTTCTCCGATGATACTCTATGACTGTATCCTTTGTAAGGAGCTGAAAAAGAAGATTTCTTTGGGGAAGCTGATAGAAAGCAGCTGGACCATCAACAGCTTAAACAACCTGATCGGCTTTGCAGGCCTTGTAGACGTGGGACTGCGTTACAGCTATTTTACGGAGGAGGATAAGGGCGAAGAAACCATGCAGGGCATTTCCAAGGTGATGCCTTATTTTATGTCCGGGCTTTCCCTCTATTCCCTGCTATCCTTCGGGCTCTTGTTTTTCGTTCAGAAAAATGCCGTTTTAAGACCCTACAGCTTTGTTCTTCTTCTGGCTTCTCTGATTCTTCCGGTCTTACTTTTTCTTTCCACCAGAAAAAACTGGTCCTACTTTGGAAATCTGTCCAAGAAAAAGATTCTGGCTTTAATCGCAACTTCCCTCCTCGATTGGGGCTTTGTTTCCTGCTTCTTCTTTTACTGTGGAAGAACATTGGGCTACAGCGTTTCCCTTGCCAATACCCTGCCGTTATTCTTTATCTCCATTTGCATCGGTATCGTCTCCATGATTCCCGGAAGTCTCGGAAGCTTTGATTTAATGATGATGAGCGGGCTTTTACATTTTTCCGTAAATCGAAATGAGGCGGCAAGCTGGCTGCTGCTTTTCCGTATCTTTTATTACATCATTCCCTTTGCCATCGGTCTCCTTTTCTTTATCAAAAGCATGGGAGGACAGATTAATCAAAAATTTTATGGTCTGCCGAAAAAGCTTAGCTCCCTACTGGGACAGGGCATCAGCCACTTTATGGCAACTTTCTTCGGTTTTTTTCTAATGGCCACCGCCATTCTTCCCGATGAAATCCATAGCATTCCTCTTATCGGTCAAATGGACCCCATAAGAGGTCAGCTACTCTGGCAGTTTCCAAGCTTTCTTCTGGGTTCTCTTTTCTTCCTCTTGGGAAGACTTTTAAAAAGAAAAGCCTCCTTTGCCAAGCCCTTTTCCCTTCTGCTTTGCCTTGTGACTCTTTTCTATATCAATCTGGGAAGCCCTTCTTTTTTCAGTAGTCTCTACCTTCTGTTGTTTCTGCTGATTCTCTTTTTTCGAAGAAAAGAGCTTTCCAGAAAAGCATTTTTTTACCCGGTGGAAGACCGTTTGAAGGACTTTTCCTATATCCTGGGAAGTATTTTCATTACTCTCCTCCTTTTATACCTTTCCAGCGGCAATACCGGAAAGGATAGTCTCGGCTTCCTGATTTTCCATAAGGGAGTTCTGCATAAGTTACATACTTTCTCAAAGCCCCATTTTTTCACAGTCTTTTTAGACTACTTTCTTCATCTTTTCGCCTATTTTCTGATTCCTACGCTTTGCTATATTACCGTGGGCGCACTGGCGAGAGATAAGCATTTTTCCTTCGGAGAAAAATTCAATCAGGAACGCTTTCAGAACTTTTTGCAAAGCTTTCCCAATAAGAACTTAAATGCTTCTCTGGCCTTCCTTGGCGATAAGCTACTGTACTATTATCAGGAAAATGGAGTGGATAAGGTAGTTTTTCAATTTGCCTTAGAAGACGGAAAAGCGGTGGTCATGGGAGAGCCCATCGGAGAAGAAAGATATTTTCCTGCTGCAATCTCTTCCTTTACTGCGGAAGCGGAGGAAAAAAATCTTACCCCGCTCTTCTATGAGGTGGGCCAGGATTTAACCCTTCTCCTCCATAACCATGGCTATGAATTTATGAAGTTCGGAGAAAGTGCAAAGGTTCCTCTTTCCAACTTTGATCTCGTGGGAAAATCCGGTAAAAAGTTCCGTGCCGCGGTCAATAAAATAGAAAACAAAGGATATAGCTTTCAAGTACAGTACCCGCCTTTTTCCGATGCCTTTTTACAGGATTTGGAGAAAATATCGGATGCCTGGCTTTCCGGAAGGCAGGAAAAAGGCTTTTCTCTGGGCTTCTTTGACAAAGACTATCTCTCTCTGGCTCCCATTGCCTGCATATTGGATTCCGAAGGACATGTGCAGGCCTTCTCCAATTTCCTTATTTGCAACGGAGAAAAGGAAGCCAGCATTGATTTAATGCGTTATAATCCGGGAACAGAAAGTAACGGCATTATGGACTATCTCTTCGTGGAGATTTTCCTGTATTTTAAAGAAAAAGGCGTAGAATACTTCGATTTGGGCATGGCGCCCTTGTCCAATGTGGGGCAGGAAGAGCATAGCTTTTTCCAAGAAAAACTGGCATTTCTGGTTTATGCCTTTACCAATCGTTTCTACTCCTTTTCGGGACTACGAAAATACAAGGACAAGTTCTCGCCTCTATGGGAGGCAAGATACCTGTCCTATCCGAAGGACAGCAGTTTACTTTTTGATCTGCTGGCGATTTTTAAGATAGATAACCGGAAGGTAAAGGAGCTGTAAAGGAGAAACCTTTCCTTAACGCAATATAGGTCTGAAACGGGGCACGCTTTCGCTAACTTCGCCTTGACTGAGCAGTGGTTTATGTTAACCACTGCTCACTTTGCTTTGCAAAGCAACTTCCTTCGGAAGTTGGTCTGCATCAGGACGACTTTTCTAATGAAAAGTCTGTCCTTACAGCACTAGCTTCAAGCTTCACTTCATTCGCTTTCAGCAAGTGCCGGCGGGCTCAGATTGCTCCCTTTTCAGACCTATATTGCATAAAAAAAATTTTGATTATTTATCCTTTTATTGAATCTTATGCTTCTTCATCTTCTCCTCAAAGATATCCGTGATAATCTTTCGGAGCTCTTCTCTTTCCTTCTCCGGAAGCGCGCCTGCCTGTTTAGCTACTGCATATAATTCCGGATATTCCTTCGCAATTCTTTCAATAGTCTTGGTGGTGGCATGGCCTCGTACGAAGAAGGGAATCCTTTTGATCCATTCCTCCGGCACCAACGCTAAAATTTTCTTTCCCGCTTCCTTATCGCTGATGACCGCCTCCGATAAACCCTGCTTAATTTGCTCCTGTTCCTTTTCCGTAAAATCCTGTAATTCCATAATATCTCCTTTTTACTCTATAGCTATCGTATTGTACTCTATACCTTTCCTATATCTTGACCGCTCTATTATACTCCGATTTAAGACAACTATTCTAAATTTTCTCAAAACCAACATTCTAAATTCTTCCGAAAATCAAATATCCCACTATCGTTAGAATCATCAGACTTTCCTGAATATAGGTGTATCTTTCCACCTTGGACACAATGCGGTAACGCCCCGGACTTTTTACATAGTCAAAGAAGCAGTAGGAGCACCATAAAGCATTTAGGAAAAGTGCCAAAACGGACAGTCTGCTCAGTCTCCATACCAGAACGAAGTTCGTGCAAATATCTACCCAGGTCAAAATAAAGACAAAGCGAATACATTTTTTATAGCCGAAAAGCTTGGAATAGGTCACATACTCCGTTTCCTCCTCCGGCGCCCGAATCTTCCGGGAAATCTCCCAAATGAGAGCCGGAAAATACAGGGTAAGCACGGCCATGAAATTTGTGATATCCCAAACCGGCAATTTGTATTTCATAATGGTATAAGAAATCACATAGAGATTAAGAAGAATCTGCACCGGATTATGGGTAACCAAAGCCAGCGGCAGGGACTTTGCAATCTTATGCTTTTGGAAAAACCACACCGCCATTAAGCTTCCATAGGTGTAAAGAATAAAGCAGAAGATAAAATTCTTCATAAAAAGGAAGTTAATCAGCAGGGTAAAGGAAATGAGAATGGTGGCAAAAATTCGTAAATCCATCTTTGTAACTCTTCCTGAAGGAAGAGGCCGAAAGGCAAAAAGCCGTTTGTCCAGCTCATAGTCCTTAAAGTCATCCGCGATTCTCAGCCAAAGCAAGAAGCTAAAAACCGTAAAGCTGCAAATCAGCATTCCCAAAATATCATGCTGCACAAAAAAGCTGTAAAATGCCGACTGCCCCTCCACCGGCTGAAACGAAAGAAGCGTCTCCTTTCCCACCCCATGGTTTAAGAGCACAATAAAGTAGATTTCCAGGAAAATCATTACGCCCAGTCCCAGTCTTGGCACGATGGGGTACATTTCCTTAAAGTAAATATTTAATCGTTTAAGCCTTTCCATAGCCTATCCTTTCCCCGATTTCCAGCTTCGTTTCCAAGCCCTTTTTCGTATTCTCAAACAGATCTTTATCAATCACAATTTTATCATTGAGTAACTCCACAATAGTCGAGCCACCCAGAGAAAAATAGCCTTTTTCCTCTCCTGCGGCAAAGCGAAAAGGAAGCTGATTTGCACTATGGTTATGAATATGCCCTACCAGCATTGCCCCCACTTCCACATGGAGGATTTTTCCCATGCCTTCCAACTCCAAAAGACTGATTTCTCTTTTATTTTCGGAAAATGCTTTAAAGTGGGCGGCCTCTTTACGCACGCTATCCAGCCTTCCTTTGATTTTCTTTGTTCTTAAAAGTCTTCCCCTTGCCGGGAAAATGTAGCGATGATAATCCGGCAAGCTCAGGCGAAAAACCAATAGCGTTCCGCCTTTCAAAAATTCCGGACAAGGAGCCTTCAGAATTTTTTCGATTGAATAGTAATTTCCCTTGATTTCCAAAGGAAGGCAATTAGATTCCCCATTGTTTTCACTGCCGGGGAAAATGATTTTTCCTTCTTGGTCTATTTTATAGGCCAAAAGCTTTCCGGAAGCGGTTGCATAGAAAACTTGCTTTCTCGCCTGTCCTTTCTCCCGTAACTTTTCCTTCCATGCCTCTCCATTTTCCTTTGTATTCTCTTTCCCGGCCTCCCGTAAATTTACGGCTTCTTTTCTGGAAAAGAAAGCCCCAAAGCTCTGATAATTCTTCTTTAAAAGTTCTTTGGAAAGTCCGTATTTTTCCACAAAAGGCGCAATATCTTTTTTAGAAAGAAAGCTATTGTAATACAAGCCTCTAAGAAAAGAAAAATAGGGACGGGCAAAAATCATTTTGAGAAGAACTCTCCCAAGAAAATGATGGTACAAAAAATAAATGGCTTTCTGCCCATACTCCTCTTCTTGAATCAGCCTTCCTGTTTTTCGCTCGATAATGGAAGGGGCGTTTTGCTCTTTTTGTTTTTGCTCTTTACTCATAGTCCTCTCCTCCTAGAGCTTTCTCACCAGCAATATCACAAAGAGAATCGCCAAAAGTAAAAGACCGATTCGGATTTTCAAACTAGGCTTTTTCATCTTGAAGTTAAAGACGAAGAAAAAAGCCAGTAAAGCATACAAAAGCTCTCCCGGAAAAATTTTCTCTATGGAAAAATAGATGCTGAATAATCCATAAAGAGGAATAAAAAAGGAAGCGTAGGTCACCGCAAGGCCGGTAAAATAATCCTTCTTTTCTCCTCCACTGGCATTAAAATAGGCAAGTCTGGTCACTACGGAAAGAAGATATAGCACTGAAAGCAGAAAAGAAACGACTCCGAATTTGGCAAAATACTGAAGATAAATCTGTACCGGAAACACACCAAATGAAATAAGATCCGATAAAGAATCAATTTGCACTCCGAAGGCTTTTTCCAAATCATTTCTTTGAAAAGAGTTGGCCACCATGCCGTCAAAGGTATCGCAAAGTCCTGCCAGAATCAGCAACATCAAAGAAAAGGCCAAACTTTTTGAATAGAAGACTCCATATAACGATATGGAAAGCCCAAGATAGGTTAAAAGTACACTGGGATGATAAACCCCTAAAAAAATTTTCTTCATCAATATTTCCTCAACTAATGCATCAATGTATTCTTAGCCTACTATTTCTTCTTCAGCAACTATCATAAATATTTCCTCACCCTAAAAAGAATCAGTAGACAGTTCACGAGAACATGGGTAAGTCCTCCCAGGAAAATCGCAAATATAATTTGTGCCGGTGTCAGATGTACCAGTATGCCAAGGCAAAGCATGATTCCGAACATGGAATCAATCTGATCCAAAATAAAGAAAAATAGCTTTAGTCCTCGCCTTTTGTCGCCCTGCTCCGCCGCAGAAACCGAAAGCCTCCTTTTGATAAAGCTGTTGGGCAGTTCGAAGAGCATATACAAAAAGCCGAAAAGCATGCCAATCAGAAAATTAAAGGCAGGCGTATTTTCAAAATACAGATACAAAAGACTTCGCTTATTTTGCCCTAAGCCCTGCAAAAGAAAGCCCCAAAAAACTTCCAATATGCCTGCAAGAACCGTCATTAAAATAAAGCCCAAAATACTTTTACTGTCCCCGAAAATCCGTTTTCCGTCTGTCCAGTTCTTTCCGCCGTCAATAGGTCTGCAACGACTTTTCAAAAATGGAATTTTCAGAAATAGCATATTGAAAATCCCTGCCAGAATCACCGGAAACATGGTGATATATAAAGACATGATCCACTGCAATATAGTTTATCCTCCTCTACGAAAAAGGCTCCGCTCTCTCCGTTTTTAAGCTTTCTTTCCTCGGAATGCTTTCGTTATACTGAAATACAGCTAAGTATACTAAAACATAGCTAAAGAGTTTTTCTGCTAACCCCAAAAATGCTTTCCTATAGCAATCCCCTGAATCAGGAAGAAAGCAATGCCGAAGCAAAGTACTCCTGCTGCCGCCAAATCCTTAGTCACCTTAATCTCCGGATGCTGTTCCTTGGTAGTAAAATCCGACAGATGCTCCACCGCCGTATTAGCACACTCCATACCGTACACACCGGCAGAACTTAAAATCACTGCATACCAGGTAGCCAAATCCACCTGCAAATAAAAGAAATCCAAAAGGAAAAAAAACAGGTTAATTCCCAAATAATATTTATAGTTCTTTTCCGTCTTTAATCCGAAATAAAGTCCCTTAATGGCGCATAGCACACTTTGCCGAAACGTGATATTCTTCATCTAAGTTTATGAAAACTCCTTTGCTAACAATACATACTCTCTAGTGGAAACACATTTATCCTGAAAATAGCCTTCGCTGGCCTTCCCTTTTTGAATCAGTGCCGCGATAGACTTGGCCTTTTTTCTTTTCAGCACTTCCGTTGTGAGCTGGGAAAAAGCCAGCCCCAGCCCCTCTGAACCTTTCTTTACCGCCAAATACAGAAGAATATAGCAGCTTGGCCTTCTTCTTTTGAAAAGGATTTGCAAAAGGCGAATCGGACTTAGAGGCTTTTCAAGTAGATTTCCATAGTCCGGAAGGCAGAGGAAAAAGCCCTTCAGTTCCTCCTTATCATAAGACAAAAAGACCATTTCTTCATCTACAATATACTTTAAAGAACGGTAAAGGCTTACAAAGTTATCTCGAGAAATGTTCCGAAAGCCTTGAAAATCCTTATACCGTTCCATTAAAAGCGGATAGATTTCAGAAAGATATCGGTCAAAGTTCTCTTTTGTAGGGTGCACAAATCGGTAGCCCTTTTCCTGAAAATGTTCCAGGCGCTTCTTTGCCTTTATATTTTCATAGGAAGGTTCCAAAGCATCATAAAAATTGGAAATATAACGATTACAGATCTGAAAGCCTGCTTTTTCAAAAAGATAAGGATAATAGGCTTTGTTCGCAGGTTCCCCGGTATAGGGCGTTTTCTCTTCCAGAGCAAAGCGATACCTTCCAAAAAAGGAAAGATCAATGGGGCCTTTCAAACCATTCTTTCCCGCTTTTTGGGCTTCCTTTTCACAAGCTCCTAAAAGCAAAAGGGCAACTTCCTCTTCCTCTATACTTTCATAAAAGCCCACAAAACCGTAGTCCTCATCTTCATACAGCGTTAAAGCAATTCGCCCTATCGTAGTTTCTTTCCCCTCCTTTAAGTTCACGCAAAGAAAGGGCAGAAAACGGAGATTTCCCTGCACTAAAATGTGCTTTCCCGAAAGTACCGCTTCCTCCATTTTCCTGTCCTGCATAAGCTGTGCCTTTTTATACAGCATAGCGGGAAGATTTAAAAACTGTTCTTTCTCTCCTTGTTCCTTTACGGCTTTGATTTGATAGTTCTTCATTTTCCCTTTCTATCTTTAAAACAAGTGCGCGAATAAAGTCCCGAATTTCCTCCCTCACTTGTCCTGCAATCCTATTTTCCCTTTTGCTTTATAACACTACAAATGCCTAAATCCCCGTCTATCTCCACAATGTCTCCGCTGTGCAGCTCCGCCATAATATTCGGTATATTGACCACTGCAGGCTTTTCCAATTCTCTGGCGAGTATGGCACTGTGGGATAGAAGAGAGCCTCTTTCCGTAATAAGTCCTCCTGCCATATTGAGATAAGGGAACCAACCCGGATCTGTAGAATAGCTTAAGAGGATTTTCCCTTTAGCCTCCGTTGCCCTTACTTCCTGTAAGCTTTTAATCTTTAAAACCTCTCCTCGGAAAACGCCCTTGGAAACACCTCTCCCAAAGAAGACTCTTGGGGTAGAGTCCACTTCTTCTCTTCCCGCTATTCTATCGTGAGCTTCTCCTTCTTCTTTTCTTTCAAGATTCATAGACTCCGAGGAGAAAATATCCTCTGACTTTCCACTTTTTTCTTCTCTACTTCCTTTTCCCTTAACAAATTTATAGTTTAAAACCCTAATCTCTCCTGCCAGAGGATCTCTGTCCACCTTTCCGAGGAGCTTTACCCGAGACAAAACCGGAAGCCTTTCATAGGCCTTCCGAAGCTCCTTTTCTCTCGCAACTTTTAGAGAGAAATCTTTGCCGGAAAATAGCAATTCCTTCAGCTCATCAAGGCTCAAATAATACAGATCAAAGCCTATGGTTTTCTCTCCGATTTTATCTACAATCCGCCGCATTAGACCAAAGCATCTTGTGCGATGAAGACGGGAAATCTCCCTATTGTTGCAGGAGGATTCGGCAAGGCGGTAAAGGAAGGACTTCCGTTGTTTCTGCTCATAGGGCTTCTCTGAACAGCTTGTCTCTTCGCAATCTTTCTCAGCGCTATCTGCCTCTAAAGAATCCAAAATCCACCGGTCCAGTAGTTCCTCATTTGTTCTGTAGGTTCTGGTTTCCAGCTTCAGCTCTCCCTCTATTCGGTCTCCATAGGCAGAAATATAGCTTTGCTTTTCCCTGCGATATTCTTCGCTGTCTAAGCCATGCTTTCTTGCCACCGTCTTTAAGGCGGAAAGAGCTCGTACAGGCTTCATGGTTTCTAAGGAAAATGCCGTTTTCTTCCCATATAAATGGGTGCTGATAAAGGACACCATATCATTAATCAAAGTAATATCCCACTCTCTCAGTAGATCTTCCTTCATTTCCAAAAAAATCCGATAGAGCGCCTGAGCCTCTTCCTCTTCATCCACCCTTTTGCTATAAGAGGCATAGCGCTCTTGGAAAAACCGGTCCAGCTCCTGCATTTTCCTTTGAGAAACAAAAAAATAATAGCAAAATAAAAGGGCAATTCTACACTTTAAAAAGAAGCTTGGTTTCTTCTTGGAAAAGGATATTTCTTCGTTAGACACCCCCAGCATTCCCTGCCATACCGGAATGATTTTCTTGGAAAAGGGAAGGAGACGCAGGATATCATACCAGGAGGAGATTTCATAATACATTCTTCCGGAAAATCCTCCCACCATGCGTTGAAAAAGTTCCTCGTAGGAAGAGACTTTCTTTCCCAGAAAACGTCTTCCCAAAGAAGTGAAAATCCCGCTGTACATTTCTCCCGCAAAGCTCTCACTTAAAGGAAGACATATTCCCGGAAAGCTTTCGGAGATATTACTGTTGTCCAAAATCCGAATGGGAAGATGCATGTCTAAGGTGGTGATTTCTCTGGCCTGTAAAATGTAAACCTTGCCCTTTTCTATGGCAAATTCTATATCCATGGGCTTTTGAAAAAGCTGCTCTATTCTTTCTCCAAGGGTAAACAAAGTTTTCAGCTCTTCCTCTTCCAAACCTAAACCTGGACTTTCCTGTGCCTGTTCCGACAAGCAGCTTTGACCGTGCCCCTCTTGGTACAGGCATTCCCCCGGAAAATAATGGTAGGTCAATACATCTTCCTGATCCTCCACCACCTTATCCCCAAGACCTTGTCCCAAAACGACTACCATTTCACTGAGAATTCCCTTGGGATTTTTCGTAAACAGAACACCGGATTTTTCCGGAAACAGCATTTCCTGAATAAGTACCGTTTCTATTGATGATTCTAGTTTTTTCTGTTCCGCTTTCTCCTGCTGTTCTTCTTTCTCCTGTTCTCCTTTCTCCCTTTTTGTGGGACAGTATTCTTCCTTCCCCCTATTCGCCTTTTCTTTATATTCCAAACTGCCGGCGTAGGAGGCAAAGACCTCTTGAACCGCCTCCTTGACCTTCTCCCTTTTCACATTTAAGCGCGTCAAAAACTGCCCGGCAAAGGAATGCTCCCCACTGTCCTCTAAGGAAAAATTGGAGCGAACGGCAAAGCAGTCTCTCTCGGAAAAAGATAGGTCCACTTCCTCATTTTCCGAGACCAGGATAAACTTCGGAACCGGAAATCCCTGCTCTTCTAAAATTTCTAAATGCCTTGCCTTCATGATCTCTCCCACTTATTTTTTCATCTGTTTGGCTCTAAATATAATAATTTATCTTACCTTGAATTCTCAAGAAATGCCACACCCTAAAGCTCTTTCCCTCCCCATGTATACATTTATTTTTTCTCTAAAAAGTATTTAAATAATAACTTTTATTTGGTATTATTATCTAAATATAAATCCGGATTTACAGAGGGTAATTGTAAATCGGCACAAGTTCTCATGACAGAAAGGAGGCTTTATGAGAAAATCATTCATGAAATCAGCTCTTGCATTCGGCTGTGCACTGCTGACTGCCCTATCCCTCACCGCCATCACAGGTTTTGCCAAAAACTATGATGACGAAGTACAAAGCTGGCAGCTCCTGTCCCGGCATTGGGATGAAAGCGAACTAAAAGTACGCTTTGAAGAATTCATCAAGGACATCAAGGAGCATAAAGGTATCGAGGATTACATTGTTCCCGATATTTCAGAAGAAGAGAAGGAAGCTATTCGCAACTACTTCCGGACTTTTGAGGGTAAGAAGGACATCCGCTATACCTACACCAAGATGCCGGTGCTTCATCGGGTAAACGGAACCGATGAGTACAATGATTTACGAGGAATCATGGAACTAAAGTTCCAGACTACCGAAGCAAAGAACAAGGTAACGGAACACACTGTCCTTCTGAAGATGGCAAGGCTGGGAGATGCCCAGGGACTCAAATGGAAGATAGTAGGCATCCTTTGGAAGGATAAGGGCGTGGATGTATCCGACGTAAAGATTTATCAGTTGGATAAGCCAAAACGCGGCGAAGAAGTTTGCATTATGACCACCGATGCGGGAGTAATCAAGATGCGTCTCTTCCCGGAGAAGGCTCCCATTGCCGTACAAAACTGGATTACTTTATCCAAGCAGGGCTTCTACAACGGCACACCATTTGCCAGAGTCATCAAAGATTTCGTGATTCAGGGCGGTGCTCTGGATGGTTCCGGAGACGAGGCAAAGTCCAGCTATAACGGTTTCTTCGTTGACGAAGTAAACATGGAGCTGCACAACTTTAACGGAGCGCTTTGCTTGGGAAATAACGGTCCCCATACCAACGGAAATCAGTTCTATATCGTGCAGTGCAGCAAGATCCGTAATGAAGCAGCTCTTCCTCTTTTATCTCTTCCTGAGAATGTAAAGGCAAAGTACAAGGAAGTGGGCGGAATTCCCGAGCTTGACGGACGTTACACCGTATTGGGACAGGTTTATGAAGGAATGGACGTAGTAGAAAAGATTGCTTCTCAGGAAACCAATCAAGATGATGCGCCTGTATCCAACCCCATCCTGATTCAGAATATTACTTTCCAGAAATATCGTTAAGCAGAGCCGGACATTTTCCAAATGTCAGCCCTGATACCGGCTAAATTCTAATAATATCAAAAAGGACTTTGGAAGAACCGGGGGATATCCCCAAAAGCTTCTTTCAAAGTCCTTTTCTCCTTGTTTAAAAAGAAATCTCCTGATCTCTACTCTTTTTCATTCTATACTTATCATCGTACATCTTTCCGTCCGCCTGTCGAATCACATGACTCACGGTGAGATGTTCTCTCTTTTCCATGGGGAGCTTCTCCGCAACCTCTCGATAGCTGGCACTTCCCATGGAAATGCTTACAGGGAAGGGCGGATTCTGTTTCTCCTTCGTATTCCGCAAATATTCTTTAATCTTATTTTCCACTTCAAACACCGCACTTGCAGGGAAAACGATGCAGACAAATTCATCACCGCCGTTTCTTCCGGAAAAGCCTTCCACCTCTGCCATGGCATCCTGAATGGCCTCTGCCACCATTTGAATCAAACGATCTCCGGACTCATGGCCATAAAGGTCATTGGTCAGCTTTAAGTCGTTGATATCCATAAAGATAGCGGCATAGTCCTTCTTTTTACTGTGATCCAAAACCTCCAGCTGATCCTGCAAATACTGCCGGTTCCCAAGACCGGTCAGCCGATCCGTATAGGCCAGGTATTTTAAATGCTTTTCTTCGATGCCGGCCTGGGCAATCAGAATAACCTTAAATACGTAGGAAGTAATAAAAACAATAATCAAAAGCAGAATTAAAATCTTTGAAAAGCCAGTGGTAACAAAGCTTTGCAAGAATCCCGGCCACTTTTCTGTAATACTGCCGGCCAAAATGATTCTAATCTGTTCTAAAATGCCGAATACAGCCACAAACACCAAGCCGTATCCCAAAATATAATCCGAATTGTTCTTTATCTTTTTTCCGGGGAAAAGCAGGCTTGCCATAGAGGAAAATACCATTACAATCTGTGCCGTCTGTACCAGACGGAGATGCCCGGTATACTGAAATCCCGTAGGGAAAATATAAAGGATCAGGCAAAGCAAGAAGAAAGCCAAGAAAATGCTGCCGACTACTCTAAGATATTCCCTGACCACCTTCCTTGAGGTTTCATAGCTGGCATATAAAGGGGCCGTGGGCAGCAATAAATACATACCCACATACTCGCAAACCGCACTTAAATCCTCTCTTGGAAAAAGCAAATAGGCCAAACCGGTATTTCCCAAGTGCCAAAGGGTAATGGCGAAAACCAGGGAGAATAGCCACATTCCTTCACTGGCATACACATGAGTCTTAAAGAAAAAAGCAAAAATGACGATTCCGATAAAGGATCCAATCAAGGTCATTACAAAAATAGGATAAGTCGTTTCCTGACTAATCATCGGATAATAAAACTCTGTCCCTCTGGACATCAAAATCGGAACATCAAAATTATCCTCCAGAATATCCAACTGCGGCTCGATTTCCACCCGAATCTCATCCCCATAAGCCTCCAAAGGAACCGGTATACTGATTTTAAGGTGTCCAATCATGTGCCTTTTTAGATTTTCTCCGTATGACACCAATAACTGATCCTTGTAGTAGGCCTTAACCACACTGTTATAAAAAAAGAAATTTATCGTCTGATACTCCGCTTTCCATTCCGATTCCAAGGGCAGATGCATGGTGATATGATCTTTTCGGGAAGAAAAATTAAACAGATAGCTCTGAAAATTATCTACACTTCCATCCTCGTGCTGTACTTCCACACTCATGTTCTTCAACACTTTATAATCACTTTTTGGCACCCGTCCTACATCACTCAGAATATAACGCATCACAAGAAGCCCCACCAAAATGGAGAGGAACAAAAGAATGACGGTTTGATGTTTTTTGATGAAGGAATTATTTCTCATCTCCGCTCCGGATATCTACAATAGAATGCTCTGTTTCCCAAAAATATCCTTCGTGATTATGCTTCTAAGCAGCATCTTGGATGTTTCTGTCTCATAAGCACGAAAGGTACAGATTAATCTTATAAAAGTCTGCCGTAACCTATACATAATCGTCAAATATAAGAGAAGGCATAAACCTCTAGCCCATACGAGCAACTCTTCTTTTGCCGTTTTCTAAAGATGAAAACAGTATAGCAC
>CAUSUG010000015.1:0-18196 GCA_963534765.1 uncultured Oribacterium sp. | reverse complement strand
CTTCAAGATTGCCTGATGCAGTATGGATATCTACTTTATTTAATAATTTTCTAAAACCCAATTTATCAATAAAGCCACTCATAGCTGATATTTTTCGTCCGTTTTTATCCCCGTTAGGAATGGCCGCACAACTTGCGCCAGCTCCTAAAATAACCACATGCGGGCGATTTTTCATATAATACTCATCCTCTTGAATGCTTATATCTGCCACAAAACATTTCTCCTTCCCAACTTTAACATCTAATCCGCTCACTCAGCCGAAAAGACATCTAATTCACTAACTCAACCCTTGACATCTAATCCGCAGCCTAAACTATGTAAAAACGCCCTAAATCGTCTCCGATCCGATGCGGGCGATAAGTTCTCATAGAGCGTTCACTTTCTTATATCACTCCTGATGCTAACTCCCGGAAATCCCTTGCTTCCAAACCTTTTCCGACTTTTATTTGTCCTTCCTTGACATCAAACACACCGTCTCCACATGTCCTGTCCTCGGAAAATTGTCAATGCCCCCCCATTTCTCCAGCGTATATCCGCCTTCTCTTAGGTACTTCATATCTCTCGCCAGGCTTCCCGGGTCACAGCTTACATAGACAATTCGCTTGGGGCTGAGTTCTAATACTGCAGACAGACAAGCTTCATCACAGCCTTTTCTTGGGGGATCTAAGGAAACCACATCTACCATATCTCCGATGCCACAGTCTGCTCCTTTCGCACTCAGCTCTTGCTTCTTTTCTTCCACCCACTTAGGAAGGACCTCTTCTGCCGCTCCCACGAAAAACTCCGCATTGTGGAGGCCGTTCTTTTCCGCATTTTTCTTGGCATTCTCAATGGCTTCCGGAACGATTTCCAGTCCGTAAACCTGCTTGGCCTTTTGGGCAAGAAATAGGGAAATGGTACCGATTCCGCAGTAGCAATCCCAAACGGTTTCTTCTCCAGTAAGGGCTGCATATTCAAGAGCTTTCCCATAGATTTTCTCGGTCTGGGCAGGATTCACCTGATAAAATGAAGGCACGGAAATAGAGAAGCTAAGCTCCCCGATTTTATCCTCTATATTGTCTTTTCCGTAAAGGCAACGGGTTTCTCTTCCTAAAATGGCATTGCCCCTACCTTCGTTGATATTCACGCAAAGACCAACAATCCTTCCTTGAACTGTCCCATTTTTCCCGCAATATACATCTTCTTCACTTTGTACATCCATTCCACAATGTCGGTTCACTCCGCTTCCTGAAGCAATTCCAGAATATCCATCTGCTTTGCTTTCTACATCCATTCCACAAGAAACATCTTCCCCTCTCTGTAAACCGACTTCTTCAGCACTTAGCGATAGCCCCTCCAGCTTCTCCCACAGCTCTTTTCCATGGGGCAGGCTCTTTCCGTTTAACACAAGGCAAAGCAGGATTTCTCCTGTTGAAAAGCCCTTTCTTAGGAAAATGTGGCGAAGCAAACCTTTTCCTGTTTCCTCCTCATAGCCGGAAATCTTATATTCCCTTGCCCAGTCTTTGATACAGTTTAAAATCAAAGGATTCTCTGCACTGTTAATCAGGCAGTCCTCTGTTTCAATAATTCGATGACTATGAAAGCCATAAAATCCCATACTAAGATCAAACGGTTTTTCTTTAGCTTCTATTGTATTCTTTTCAGGACGCTTCCCGTCCACTTTCCCATCCGAAACAGAAGACGTCCCTCCACTTCTTATTTCCTTCTTACTCTGCACAGGGTACTGAGCCTTATTCCTATAGCGTGAAAGCACTCCGCCCAGAATTCCCTCTTTTTTGCTCTCTACTTCCTCCGGAGAAAGTCCGGCAATGCGAATCAGGCTTTGGGCTATTCTATCTTCTTTCCATGCCAGCTCTTTTTCATAGGACAAATGTTGTAGCTGACAGCCTCCGCATTTTCCCGCTACAGGACAGAGGGGTGTGATGCGGTAAGGGGATGCTTCCAGAAGCTTCTCCACCTTGGCATAAGCATAATTCTTCTTTGCCTTTAAAATCCTGGCCTCTACCAGGTCTCCCATCACACTGTCTTTCACGAAAAAAACCAAGCCGTCTTTTTTTCCAACGCCCTGGCCTTCTTCTGTCAAATCCGTAATTTCCAGTGTGATCAAATCATTCTTTTGGGGAGAATACTCCTTATTCCCCGACTTATTTTTTTCTGATTTTCTTTGATTGGACTTGCTTTTCTCGGTCATATTTTTTCCTAACTTGGTTTTGGCAAACTTATTTTTTCCTGACACTATTTTCCCCCTGCAAACATTTCCCTGGCTTTTAGCTATTTCTTGACTGATAAACCGATGTAAAGACTTATTGCTATAGCAAGACCAAAAATCACAAAAATAATCAGCATATTTTTCTCCTATAGGCTAAAACTCTATCCAACTCCCTCTGTGCTAAAGCTCCATCCAATTCTCTCCGTACTAAAAAACTCTGCCCAATTCCCTCTGTACTAAAGTTCCATCCAATTCCGTCTTTCTCTACCACTTCAAAATCAAACTTAAGAGGCTCAAAAAAGGGAGTGTCCCCTGCTTTAGGAGAATCATCTTATCCGAGCTGATGGCTCCATATACCGCCACCAAAAACATGATGCTGCATAGCACAAGGCAAAGCTCCACATTGGCACCGGGACTGAATATACCGTAAAGAAGAGCCAGACCCAGCAGACCGTTATAGATTCCCTGATTTTTAAATAGAGTGTTAATATTTTTATTTCTTAGTTCTCGAACCGACATTTTGAAAACTCGAGAAGTGCTGTCGCTGTCGGTCATAAAGGTTTCCAAAAGCATGATGTATAAAAACAATCCTGCCGTAGCGCTCATCAGGATTTTCTGGACTGTGGTGATTTCCATCTTATTTTTCTCCCTGTGGAACTGTAAGGTTTCTTCTACTACTCTGGCGTAAAACATATTGCCGTAGAGATAGCGGTAACCGCCATTTTCTTTTTTGGCAATGGGGTGGCTGTATTTTATCGTCTTCCCTTTCGCCATGTTTTTGGCAAATTCCTCTGCCAATGCATCGGTGTATTTGCCTCCGTTTTTCTCTACATAATACAAAAAGCCGGGGCCGTAATTATAGGCCTGAATCACTGCTTTTTCCTCCAGCCCCAAGGCCCTTGCCTTTTCCTTTAAATCCTTATAATACTTTAACCCTTGCTCAATGGAGGCATCCGTATCCAATGTATTTACCGGCAGACCCTTGGACTCGCTGGACTGCATCACATCTTTTAATTTGCCATGGGATTCCACTGTCATAATGGCAAAGAGCACATCCAAGTCCTCCTCCAGTCCCTTTTCTTTGGCTACCCGCTCCATAGCAGCCTGGTGCTTCAGGACAGAAGCCGGAAAATACCATTGGGTCTGATGGGCTTTTCGGAATAAAAATATCCCGAAAAGAAAGAGAAGGAAGAAGGCGGAAAAAAGCTTGATGCCTTCCATAAAGGAAGCAGTTCTGTCCTGCTGCCTTTTCGCTTTTTTCCCTTGAAAAAAGGAGAAAACTCCCTTTTTCTTTTTGCCTCTTCCTTTCGCCATTCCGTTTCTTTAACCCTCTAAAGCTATCTTTAATAGATTTATATCTCTTATCTAATTCTCTAAATCCATTTGGAATAGATTTGTAATTACTAATCCAAAGAAATTTTATTTATACCTTTATAAGCTTGCCACTGCATCCCGAAGCTGAATCAATCCCTGCTCTAAAAGCTTCCGTGAGCAAGCAACATTTAATCTCATAAAACCGGAAATTTCCTTTCCGAAGGATACGCCGGCATTTAGGCCGATTTTTGCCTTATGCACCATAAAATCATTCAGTTCCTTATCGCTCATGCCTAAGCCGCGGCAATCCAAGAGCATCAGATAGGTGGCATCCGGCACATGCACCTTAAGTTTTGGAATCTCGCGACTAACAAAGTCTTCCACAAAGCTTAGGTTTGCCTCCAGATAAGGCAGGAGCTGGGAAAGCCATTCTCCGCCCTCGCGGTAAGCCGCTTCCATAGCCACGGAAGAAAAGGCATTGTTTCTGTGGATATCCATTCTCGTCCAGAACAGGTCGAAATCCTTCTTCAGTTCTTGATTGGGGAAAATGGTGGTGGAGGCCTGTAAGCCTGCCAAGTTAAAGGTCTTACTTAAGGATACGCAGGTAATCACCGTTTCCTTTGCCAAGGGAGAAACGGTTGCAGCACGCAAATGCTTCTTCCCATGGAAAATAAGGTCAGAGTGAATTTCATCGGAAACCACCAGCACATGATGCTTGTGGCAGATTTCAATCATTTTCTGCAGCTCTTCTTTTTCCCAAACCAATCCCAGCGGATTATGGGGATTACAAAGAATGAAAATCTTGGCTTCCTTTGCCTTCTCTTCAAAGTCTGCAAAATCCACCTGCCATCTGTCTTCCTTTTCCACTAAGGCATTGGCCAAAACCTTTCTGCCGGCCATATCCGGAATATCCCAGAATTCTGTGTATACCGGACTTTGAATCAGGATTTTATCATCCACATGGGAAAAGGTACGGACAATGGCGGTAAGGCTTTGTACTACGCCTAAGGACCAGGACATGAGTGCGGTGTCCGGACACCAGTCATAGCGTTCCTTCTCCCAGTTCTGTACTGCTTCAAAATAGGAGTCCGGTCTGGAAGTGTAGCCAAAGATTCCTTCTTCCGCCCGTTTCTTGCAGGCGTCGATAATGGGCTGGGCTGTTTTAAAGTCCATATCCGCAATCCAAAGGGGAATCAAATCCTCTGTACCGAACTTCTTGATTCGTTCGTCATACTTTGCACAGC
Organism: uncultured Oribacterium sp.; assembly: GCA_963534765.1. Taxonomy (GTDB): domain Bacteria; phylum Bacillota; class Clostridia; order Lachnospirales; family Lachnospiraceae; genus Oribacterium. The sequence continues at coordinate 13,429 of CAUSUG010000015.1, read as the reverse complement.
GAGTTCCCTTTCTATCGATTACTTCATCAAAATTGTATTGCATTGGCTTACTTCCTTTCTTAATGATCCTAGTAGTTTTTTAATAGCTTGTCTTTCAGACTATTCTAATCCTTGATTCAGCAGTTTAGCCTTGTCATCCGGACAATTTATCTTAATTCCTTAGCCTGACTCTTTGTCTTAATCCCTTAAAGCGGTTTTTTACTTTATTTCTTCCGAAAAAGAGCCGCTCTTATCCGAGCTTTCACCCTTTTCCAGACTTTCCTTCAGCCGGCTTCCTCTCGGACTCTGACTTCGCTGAAATATTCTGCCGGCTTCTCTGCTTTTTTCTCTTCTAACTTTTCTGCCGGCTTTTCTTCTGCCTTCTCCGCCGGCTTCTCTGCTGTCTTTTCCGCTACCTTAGAGCTTTCTTTTTTCTCCTGCTGCCCTTCCTGCTTTTCTTTGGAAACTTGAAGATTTTCTTCTTTTTGGGAAGAAAGAGCATTGGCACAGGAATCCTCGCCTTCCTCTGTAAAGGCAAATAACGCACAGCCGAATCCCTTTAAGGGGTAGGCAATGTGATAGTCTCTTCCGTCACATTCTCCCTTGACCACGGGGTAGTATTTTTCCTCCTTGCAAAGCCCTTCTTCTGTAAGAATCAGTCTTGCTTCCTTGGCTTTCGGCATACCTACCCAGTATTCTTCGTGATCCATAGGAGTCATATTCACCACGAAGAGCAGGCTTTCCCGATGTTCTTTCGAATTTGTAGCAGAAGCGTCCTTGCCGCCCTCTAAAGCTATATTGCCGTTTTCTAAAACGGCCTTACCCTCTGTTGCCACTGCCGCCAGGGCGCTATTCTGAACTCCCGGCTTTCCGAAATGGGGCAGATGGTTTTTCGGGTTACGAATAAAGCTATAAATAGAACGGCTGGCATCGTCCGCATTTACCCAAGAGAAGCCTTCATAAAGATAGTCCGCCTCATAAAGGGCAGAATAGCTCTTGTATAGTTGTAAAAGATCTCGTAGGAAGGAATGTAAGGAACGGTTCTCCTTCTCTTCCAACAAATGCCAGTCAATGGAGCAATCCTCGTTCCACTCTCGGTATTGCCCGAAATCCTGTCCCATAAAGAGCAGCTTCTTTCCGGCGTGGCCAATCATAAAGAAGTATGCCGCCTTAAGGTTCCGAAACTTCTGTTCCCGGCTTCCCGGCATTTTCTCAATCATGGATCGCTTTAGGTGTACCACCTCGTCATGGGAGAGCACCAGAATGAACTTCTCCGAATAGGCATAGCTCATGCCGAAGGTCAGCTGATTATGGTGGTAGTTTCGATACATGGGATCTTCCTTCATGTAGCTCAGGAAGTCATGCATCCATCCCATATTCCATTTGAAGTGGAAGCCTAAGCCCCCCTCATCCGGAGACTTGGTAATATCCGGCCAGGCAGTGGACTCCTCCGCAATAATTACGGTGCCGTCCTCTCTCTTTCGGATAATGGAATTTAAATGCTTAAAGAACTCGATGGCTGCCAGATTGCCGTTTCCTCCGTAGATATTGGGAAGCCATTCTCCGTCTTTTCTGCCGTAATCCAGATACAGCATGGAAGCCACCGCATCCACTCGTAAGCCATCAATATGATACATGTCGTACCAATAGAGGGCATTGCCAATGAGGAAATTCTGCACCTCTGTCTTCTCATAGTTAAAGACCTTGGTGCCCCAGTCCGGGTGCTCTCCCAGTCTACTGTCCGGATGCTCATAGCAGGCGGTTCCATCAAAGTCCGCCAGTCCGTGGGCATCCTTAGGAAAATGTGCGGGAACCCAGTCTAAAATCACTCCGATACCGTGCTGATGCAAAATGTTAACCATCTCCATAAACTGTCTGGGATTGCCATATCGGGAGGTGGGGGCATAATAGCCGGTTACCTGATAACCCCAGGAGCCGTCAAAGGGATGCTCCGCAATGCCCATCAATTCCACATGGGTATAGCCCATATAGTTGCAATACTCTGCCAGCTGTTCTCCCGCTTCGATGTAATTGATAAAACCGTTATTTTCCGGACGGTTGCAACGTTTCCAGGAGCCCAAATGTACTTCATACACGGACAGGGGAGATTCTTCCGGATTTCTCTTCTTTCGCTCTTCCATCCATTTTCCGTCTGCCCAGGGAAAATCAGAAAGGTCTGCTGTAATGGAGGCGGTTCCCGGTCTGAATTCCGCTGCAAAGGCATAAGGATCCGCCTTATAAATCCACTCTCCCGCCTCTGTCAAAATGGCATATTTATAAAGCTCTCCCACTCCCATTCCGGGATAAAAGCCTTCATAAATGCCTGTACTTTCTAAGGGAAGCATGGGATTCCTCTCCGGATCCCAGCCGTTTCGGTCACAAACGATAGACACTCTCCTGGCATGGGGAGCCCAAACCGCGAAATGGATTCCCTCCTGCCCTTCAAAGCAAGCAGGATGAGCCCCCATCTTCTCATAAATTTTATAATGCCTTCCGTTTCCAAAAAGATACCGGTCTAACTCTGAAAGAAAACCTTCCATAGAACTCTCCTCCTCTTTCCATCCGCAGATGGGAATCATCTTTAGCCATGAAATACCCAGCTTCCACACATAAGCTCTTTCCATCCGCAGATGAGAATCATGCTCTTTGTTTATCTTCTTAGTATACCTTATTTTCAGGGCTTTTGTCCTCTTATTTTATTGTTTTACAAAGAAAATGGAGGGCAAAATTTCCCTCCACTCTCAATCTGAACCTATTATTTTAACTTAATGATTCTTCCTCCGTGAGCTTCACAGAAAACCTTGATATTTCCTTCTTCTGTCAGCTCCACCGGCTCTGTGGTCATCAGGTCGAAGGCAATGCTCGCCTTCTTGGGAAGCATCAGGGTAATATATTGATCCATGCTGTCATTGTTCAGTACCGTAAGCACGGCACTGTTTCCGTCCATACGAAGATAGGCATAGAGTCTATGATCCAGATAAACCTCTTTAAATTCTCCGATTTGCAACTCCGAGTTCTTCCCGTGAATCTCCGCCAGCTTCGCAATATAGCTGGTAAAGGCATCCGGCTTATATTGGGACAGGGTGAATTTAGGAGCAAGAATTTCTCCCTCCTTTTCCCCTCTTTTTCCCGCCAAAGCGTACTCTCCTCCGTAATACAGAGTAGGTCTTCCCGGCAGGGTGAAAAGCGCCATATAGATTCCCCAAAGATTTTTTTCCTCTTCTAAGACCGTGGCGATTCTATGGGTATTGGGACTTTCCAGAAAGAGCTGCATTTGCTTTACAAGCTCTTGGTTTTTTCCGATTCTCTGAGCCAAATCATAGAAATTCTTCTCATTAAAGGCCTGACAAAGTCCCTGATAAAGCTCCTGATTGGCCAGGGATTGCAGGGTTTCCGTATTGATTGCTCTGGCCAGCTCTCCAATAAACTGCTCTCCCAAAAGGAAAAACTCCGGCTTCATTTGACTGCTGAAGTAGCGGAGGGATTTTTGAAAATGAATATCCACCGCTTCACTGTAGGCCAAACGCAGGCCGTCAATATCATAGGCGGAAATCCAGTGCTTTACCTGTTCCACAAGGTAACGCCGAAGCTCCTCATTGTCCAGATTGAATAAGGGATGTTCCAGCATATTTCTAAAGGATTGATAGGAAAAGGAATCCCCCATGGGGGAGCTCTTTGAAAAGTCTAAATCCAAAAACCAGTCACAATACGGGGAGGCTTCTCCCTTTTCCTGCAAATCTTGGAAGGCGAAAAAGCTTCTGTCACAGAAGGGGAAGGCTACATCCAAAACCACGCGGATTCCCATCCCATGGGCATCCTCTACAAAGCCTCGAAACTCTTCTTCCTTTCCCAACCATTCCCGAATCTGACGAAAGTCACCCGTGCCGTACTGCAAGGGATTCTTGGAAAACACCGGTCCCAGGATAATGCCGTCACAGCCTAAGACCTTTAAATAGGGGAGGTATTCCTCTAATTCCTTAATATTTCTATTCTCATCCCCGGAAAGGGTGGAAAGCACCGCCCCCGGCAGGATTTGATAAAAAATTGCGCCATCATACCAGGCCATGATTGCTCTCCTGTAATTTCTTCACAAAACGCTCTATTCTTTCCAAAGCCAGCTTTAAATTTTCAATGGAATAGGCGTAGGATATACGAATAAAGCCCTCTCCCGAATCTCCGAAGGCATTTCCCGGCACCACCGCAACCTTTTCTTCCCGAAGCAGCCGTTCCGCAAATTCCTCACTGCTGAGGCCGAACTTCTTGATAGAAGGGAAAACATAGAAGGCTCCAAAGGGTTCAAAGCAGTCCAAGCCCATTTTCCGGAAATGGTACAAAAGCAGTCTTCTTCTTTCATTATAAGCATCCCGCATTTTCAGCACGTCCTCTTCTCCGTTCCGAATGGCTTCCACAGCGGAATACTGGGAGGTGGTGGGAGCGCACATGATGGCATACTGATGAAGCTTTAACATTTGCTTTAAAATGGGTGCCGCGCTGCAGGCATAGCCCAAGCGCCATCCGGTCATGGCATAGGCCTTGGAAAATCCGTTGATATACACGGTTCTTTCCCGCATTCCCGGAAACTCGATAATGGAATGATGCTCTCCCTTGTAGCAAAGGGCGGAGTAGATTTCATCGGTCAACACATAGAGATTATGCTTTAAAATCAAAGGCACAATCTCTTCCAGGTCTTCCTTCTCCATGATGCCTCCGGTGGGATTGTTGGGGAAGGGGAGAACCAGTATCTTCGTTTTCTCCGTAATAGCCTGCTCCAGCTTCTCCTTGGTCAGGCGGAACTGATCCTTGGCTTCCAGGGCAATGGGCACCGGTACGCCGTAGGCCATTTTCACGCAGGGAGTATAGGAAACATAGCAGGGCTCCGGAATCAAAACCTCGTCTCCCGGCTCTAAAATGACGCGCATAGCCAGGTCAATGGCCTCCGAACCTCCTACGGTAACCATGACCTCATTTTTCGGGTCATACTGCAGCTGATGCTTTTCGGCCACGTAGTCGGAGATGGCTTCTCGAAGCTCCAAGAGTCCCGCATTGGAGGAATAAAAGGTTCTTCCCTTCTCTAAAGAATGGATTCCCTCTTCCCGAATATGCCAGGGGGTATCAAAATCCGGTTCTCCCACGCCAAGAGAAATGGCATCCTTCATTTCCGATACGATATCAAAAAACTTCCGGATTCCACTGGGACGTATATTTACAATCGCCGGGTTTAATTCCCTGGGCAAATTTTGTTGCTGTTCCTTGTTTTCGCTCATGCTCACTCTCTTATTTCTTCTTTGGAAAATTCCTTGTCGGCACCCCTACAATGCTATGGGGATACCTGCATTCTTTCATCCTTCTTCGGAGCCACCAGTTTGGTGCCGTGATCCTTGTACCGCTTCAACACAAAGTGGGTGGCGGTGGAAAGGACGGACTCCATAGGTCCCAACTTCATGGAAACGAAGTTAGCCACTTCCTTCATGGTTCTTCCCTTTACGATTACGGTGAAGTCAAAGGCTCCACTCATCAGATACAAAGCATCCACCTCTTCATACTGGTAAATACGCTCTGCAATGCTGTCAAAACCCATGCCTCTCTGGGGAGTTACCTTCACCTCAATGAGGGCATCTACCCGTTCATCCTGGGTGCTGTCCCAGTTAATCAGGGTGTGGTAGGCACAAATCACGCCTTCCTCTTCCATAGCTTTAATTTCAGCCCCTACCTGTTCCGGGTCTTCTCCCAAAAGAGCAGCCAAATCCTCCACAGGTAATTTTGCATTCTTCTCTATGATGCTTAGAATTTTTTCTCTCATGCTTCTCCTTTATTTTCCTTCCATAGGACTTGATCTCTGTTTTATAAAAATTCTCAGATTCTTCCCTTACCAAGCGGGAAAGCTTAGCCTGAAGTTCTTTTCCCAAAAATCTATTGTACTCAATTTCCAAAAGCACCGCAAGGGAAAGGCATTCTCCTTAAAATACAAAGGTATTCTTCTTAAAATACAAGAGAATCCTCTTTCCTAAAGAAAGCCGGCAAGCTCTCCTCCAGCTCCTTTTTGGAAAACAGCTCCTCCAAGCTGTCCCTCTCCCGCTTCGTTAAAAAGGACTCTCCCTGAGCGTCCCTTCTCATGCGTTTCTTTCCTTCTTCCGAAATACCGATACAGGAAGCAATAATTCCTCTCTCCCTTGCCAGCTCTGAAAAAGCCTCAGCCTCTTCCAGTCGAAGAAGATAGGCATTTCCCGAATAAAGATAATAGGGGGAAATCTGAAAATGTTCGCAGAGCTCTATCGTCCCCTGTAAGAAGGGAATTTTTTCATAGGAAAAGGAAAAACCGCCTCCGGAAAGACGCCACAAAGCGGATAGAATTCCTCCTCTTCCCAGGGGCAGTATCTCTGAAATCCCGAAGTCGGAAATCCAGTTTGGAAATAGATTTTCCACACTTCCTAAGCTAAGCTCTCCTGCATTCCATTTGGCTTGCAGATCCTCTTCATAAAGAGGAATACTTTGCCCCTTCTTTTCTCCCTCTTCAAACAAAAGGATATTTTCCGCAGAAAGGATGGGATACTCCGGGCAGCTTTGTGGCTGTCCGCCTCTTTCCGGCAAGGTCTTAACGGCCTCCCCAGTTAGCTTCCCATGAGCCGTCTCTTTTAAATAGAGTCTTGGCAGACTTCTCAGTCTTTCCTCTTCTTTCTCTATAAAAGCTTTAGAAAAGGGACAATCCTTTGTCTCCCGTATTTTTTTCCATAAAAACTGGCTACCCCTTTGTCCGGGGTAGCCTAAAAGAAGGATTTTTTCTCTTCTCATTTTACATTCTCGAAAGCAATGGTGGCAATACCATGGTAAGCACCATCATGGCAATCAAAATCACAACGATTACTGTAGTAATGGTTTTTTTCTGTTTTGGACTAAACATAGTTTCTCCTTTTCTTTCTAATCCTTGCCATTGTAATTCCAAATGAAAGGATAAGCAAGAGATTTGAAGAATCTTCCGTCCTATAGGCGGAACTCCTCACGAAAATCCAAGCTACAAAGACAGCATTTTGACAGAATTCCGGCTTTCTACATATAGGTCTTCTTGTAGAATTCCAGTCTTCCCAAGGCTCTGGCCAAAGCCGCCTGAGACTTCTTAAACTCCTGATAGCTCTGCTTCTGGCGAAGCTCTTCCTCCGCCCTTTCCTTGGCCTCTTCCGCTCTTCGGATATCCATCTCTTCCTTGGTTTCCAAAGTGTCCACCAAAAGGGTAAGACGGTTATTGGCAAATTGCAGGATACCCTTTCCTACTTCCACATGCTCCCAGGAGCCATCCGGCTTCTGCATGTCCAACACACCGATGTCCACCGCTACTACAATCGGGGCATGGTGTGCCATAAAACCGATTTGTCCGTCCAGTGTTCGAACATTCAGATATCGCAAACGGTCATCATAGTACACCTTGTTGGTGGCAATGACCTTTGCGCTAAATAAGTTTCCGTTTCCTCGCATCATAGAAAACTCCTTAGCCCTTTAAGAGCTCTGCCTTCTTCTTTACGTCCTCCAGATTTCCTACATTGAAGAACGCCAGCTCCGGCACATCATCCATTTCTCCGCTGATAATGGCCTTAAAGCCCTCGATGGTTTCCTTCAAAGGCACGTAGCGTCCTGCTACACCGGTAAACTGTTCTCCCACGAAGAATGGCTGAGAAAGGAAGTTACGAATCTTTCTGGCACGATATACCAAAAGCTTATCCTCCTCGGAAAGCTCTTCCATACCCAGGATGGCAATAATATCCTGTAATTCCTTGTACTTCTGTAAAATCTGTAAAACGCTCTGAGCAGTGTCATAGTGCTCTTTTCCCACAATGCTTTCTTCCAAAATACGGGAAGAAGACTCCAAAGGATCCACCGCCGGATAAATACCCTGCTCAACAATCTTTCTGGAAAGTACTGTAGTAGCATCCAAGTGGGCAAAGGTGGTTGCCGGTGCCGGATCGGTTAAGTCATCCGCCGGAACGTATACTGCCTGTACGGAGGTAACGGATCCCTCCTTGGTGGAGGCGATTCTTTCCTGCAGCTGTCCCATTTCGGAAGCCAAGGTGGGCTGGTATCCTACCGCGGAAGGCATTCTTCCCAGCAGAGAAGATACCTCTGAACCCGCCTGCACAAAACGGAAGATATTATCAATAAAGAGCAATACATCCTTCTTCTGCACATCACGGAAATACTCCGCCATGGTAAGTCCGGTCTCCGCTACACGCATTCTGGCTCCGGGAGACTCGTTCATCTGTCCGAATACCAGAGCAGTGTTCTTAATAACACCGGATTCCGTCATTTCCATATAGAGGTCATTACCCTCACGGGAACGCTCTCCTACTCCGGTGAAAATGGAGTATCCGCCGTGCTCTGTTGCCACGTTTCGAATCAGCTCCTGAATCAGAACGGTTTTTCCTACTCCGGCTCCTCCGAAAAGACCGACCTTTCCGCCCTTTGCATAGGGCGCAATCAGATCAATAACCTTGATTCCGGTTTCCAATACCTCCTGCACCGGGCTTTGATCCACAAAAGCAGGCGGTTTTCTATGAATTTCCCATTCCTCTCCATCGGTAATGGGATCCTTTCCGTCAATGGTTTCTCCCAATACATTAAAGAGACGACCGAGAGTCTGCTCTCCCACCGGAACGGAAATACCCTTTCCTGTGGAACGGACCTCCATGTCTCTTTCCAATCCCTCACTGGGGGCCAGCATGATGCAACGGACGGTATTCTCTCCTAAATGCTCAGCTACCTCCATGGTTCCTGTTACGCCGTGGTTATCTACCACCATGGCGGTCTTAATCTTGGGAAGCGGGGCTTCCATAAACTCCACATCCACAACAGGTCCCATAACCTGGACAATTTTTCCTGTCTGCATTTCCCCCTTCTCCTCTCTATTATAAAATTAAACCTCTTGTTTATTTTTCTTTTTAGCCGCCTTCTGTGCCTTGGCACCTGCAGCTATCTCCGTGATTTCCTGGGTAATCTGAGCCTGTCTGGCACGATTATACTGAATACGGAGCTTTTGCTTCAGCTCGTTTCCGTTTCGGTTTGCCGCATCCATGGAGGTCATTCTGGCCTGTTGCTCCGCACAAAAGGCCTCCACCAAAGCACTGTAAATATAACCGTTAATATAATCCGGAATAACATTGTCAATCAAAGCATCCGTGTTCGGAAAAATATTAAAGGCTTCATAGTTTGCGGTAATAGGTAGCTTAACAAACACCGGATGAAGCTTATCCAAAGGAAGAAGCTGTTCCTCCTCACATTCCATTTCCAAAGAATTCTTCATTCTGGTGAAAACGATATGCAGTTCGTCAATCTCCCTATCCTCAAAATATTCCATCATTTTTCGGGTAATCACACGGGCTCTGTGCAGGGTAGGATTCTGAGCGGTGTAATGAAAAGCCTCTTCAATGGGAATGTTTCTGCTGTGAAAATAGCTTCTTCCCATCTCTCCCACCACAAAAAGCCGATAATTCGAATATTTTGCTAAAAGCTCTTCCGTTTTCCGGATGACATTGTGGTTATAGGCTCCTGCCAGTCCCTTATCCGCTGTAACGCAGATGATGGCCACCGTGCCCTGACCGTTGGCCATGTCCTCACGAAGATCCAGATAAGGATGGGTATAATCCTCCGGCAAATGTCGCATAACTCTGGCCATCATAGATTGCAGGGTATAAAAGTAAGGCTCGGTTTGCATCAAACCCGCTCTGGCCTTACGCATCTTTGTACTGGAAATCAAATACATGGCATTGGTAATCTTCATGGTGTTATCAATGCTGTGAATTCGGTCTCGTAATTCTCTTGTTGTAGGCAAGGTCTGCCTCCTTTATGAAAGCTTTTCCTCTTCCTTCTTCAGAAAATCATGGTAAAGCTGAATAATTCGCTGTTCCATATCTTCCTGCAAAAGGCCGGAAATCTCTATGTTCCTGATTAAATCTCCCTCCTGCTCGTTAAAGAAGGCTAAAACTTTGTTCTGTAAGTCCTTCACATCCTTCTTCGGTGTACCCAGGAATTCTTTATGAAGGGCAAGAACCAAAGTTACCACCTGCTCTCCCAAAGAAAGGGGACGGCCAAGGGGCTGCTTTAACAGCTCCATCAAAATCGCTCCCTGTTCCAGCTGAGTCTTGGTGCTTTCATCAAGGTCAGAGGAGAACTGGGTAAATACCGCCATTTCTCTGTACTGAGCCAAGTCGATACGCAAGGAACCTGCCGCCTTCTTCATGGCCTTGGTCTGTGCCGCACCACCCACACGGGATACGGAAAGTCCTACATTTACCGCAGGTCTCTGTCCTTCAAAGAACAGGTTACTCTCTAAGAAAATCTGTCCGTCGGTAATGGAGATAACATTGGTAGGAATATAAGCGGAAACGTCTCCGTCCAAAGTCTCGATAATCGGAAGAGCGGTAATACTACCTCCGCCCAAGGCATCGGACAGACGGCAGGAACGCTCTAACAAACGGGAATGGAGATAGAAAACATCTCCGGGATAAGCCTCACGTCCCGGTGCTCTTCCTAAAAGAAGAGACAGGGCACGATAAGCCACCGCATGCTTGGAAAGGTCATCATAAACAATCAGTACATCCCTTCCCTGGTACATAAAGTACTCCGCCAAAGAGGTTGCCGCATAGGGGGCAATGTACTGAATCGGTGCCGGATCCGCCGCTGTTGCCGCTACCACACAGGTATAGCTCATAGCTTCATTTTTCTTTAAGTTCTCTACCAAAGAAGCAATGGTGGATTCCTTCTGTCCGATGGCAACATAAATACAGATACAATCCTTTCCCTTCTGGTTCAAGATGGTATCTATGGCAATGGAGGTCTTTCCGGTCTGACGGTCTCCGATAATCAACTCACGCTGTCCTCGTCCGATAGGGAACATGGAGTCAATGGCTAAAATTCCGGTCTGTAAGGGAACATTTACAGACTTTCTGTCAATGATTCCCGGAGCCGGCTCCTCAATGGGGCGGTATTCCTTGGTGTTAATCTGTCCTTCTCCGTCAATGGGTGCCCCCAAAGCATCTACGACACGACCAAGATAAGCGTCTCCCACAGGGATTCCCGCCATCTTGTTGCTTCGTACCACCCGGCTTCCTTCGATAATTCCTTCTTCATCGCCAAAGAGGATAACACCGATTCGGTTTCTTTCGATGTTCTGTACCATACCCCGAACGCCGTTGTCAAAGACAACGATTTCTCCGTACATGGCATGATCCAGTCCATTAATGATCACGATACCGTCACCTACGGAGCTGACAAAACCGATTTCTTTCTTCTCCGCCTTTAAATCAAAGTCCTCTACGGAGCTTTGTAAAATGCTGATAATATCCTGTTGGCTGTTGGAGAAACGCTTATTCTGCATTTCCTCCAAAAACTGCTCTCGTCTGCCCTTGGTACTCCAATCGTACTGGTCGTGGCCAACCTCCAGGACAAATCCTCCTCCCAGACTCTCATCCTCTTCCAATACGACTTCAATGTTCCGGGAATGATATTTGTTATAAACAAATTCCCGAATTCTCTTTAATTGTTCTTCCTCCGGCTTGGTTACGTACCGAAGATGTACTTTTAATTTGGTGGATTCTTCATTGGAGATTTTTTCATACTCCTCTGCCACCTCACCCCATGCACTGAGAAGGCCGTCATTGCACAGTACCTTCAAGGTATCCCTAACTTCCGTAGGGAAAATGCTATCGATGATAGACATTCTCTTTTCCAAAGGTATTGTAGCGTCGGAAAGCTGTCCTGCCGCCTCCGGTAAAACTTCAAAAATCCGACTGGTCTCCTCTATAACGCTTTTCGGAACGCGCATTCTGAAAAGCTGTTTTGCATACTCTACCACTTTTTGCAGCATAGTCCTTACTCCTTCTTCTCCGCATCTTCTAGGAAGGTATCATACAGCTTTTGATTGTTTTCCACGGAATCCTTGCTGGCTGCAATCTTATAGGCAGCCTTTGCCACAAGCATAGCCACCTCTTCTTCCATTTCGTGTTGCTTCTGTTCAGCCTGCCTTTGAGCCTCTATCTTGGCTTCCGCGATAATCTTATCTGCCTTCTCCCTGGCATTTCCGATGATTTCATCGTATTCAGAAGACGCCTGCAAACGAACAGCCTCTAACTTTTCCTGCCGTTCCGTATCAATCTTTGCCATGCTGTCTTCATACTGTTGTTTCAAATCTCTGGCCTTTGTATTGGCCTCTTCCGCTTCTCGATAAGAAGTGTCCAGTTCGTCCTGTCTTGCCTTCAAAGCGGCACGAACAGGTTTAAACAGAAAGCGATGCACAAAATAAACCAGCACCAATAAATTAATGACTGTAAAAATAATACTACTTAGATTGAGACTAAGCATCGTTTTCCCTCCTTCGATTCCAAAACCTGTTCCTTACTTTAAGAAGAGGATGATCATAAGTCCGATAACGAAACCGTAGATGGCTGTTGCCTCGGCCAAAGCACAACCAAGTAAGAGGATAGTCATAATCTTAGAACTTGCTTCCGGCTGTCTGGCTACCGCCTCTGTTGCCTTTCCTGTTGCCAAACCGATGGATAATCCTGCTCCAAGACATGCCAATGCTGCAATTGCTGCTCCTAATGCTACCATAATTTTTTCTCCATTCTGTCGCTCTGCGACCTATTTTACTGCTACCTACACTACTCCGCTTTACTCTACCGCTTCCGCAATATAGAGCGATGTCAAAAATACAAAAACATACGCCTGTACCAGACCGTCAAAAAGGTCAAAGTACAAAGACAAGATTGCCGGAACTCCTACCGGAACCACCAGTTCCACAAGTTCCATGATAACGAAGGCTCCTAAAACATTTCCAAAAAGACGCATACACAAGGATAATGGTCTGATAAAGACCTCCAGGATATTAATCGGCGTCATAATGGGAATAGGTTGTGCGAAGCGCTTTACCCAGCCTCCCGTACCGAAGGCACGAATTCCTGCTACTTCCACAAGAATAATGCTCATCAGGGACAGTGCCACAGGAACATTAAAGTCCTTTGTGGGCGGCTTAAAGCCGAAAACACCGAAGAGGTTAGCTATACCGATAAAAATCAGTACCACCGCCAGATACGTACCGTATTGCTTGCCCTCTTCTCCCAGATTGCCTTCCATAAACTTGTCCAGCTTTGTCACAATCAACTCTGCGATCTGCTGTCTCGTCCCCGGTGTACGAACCTTGCAATCTCTACCCAACAGGTAAGCGCCAAATATCATCACCGCCATGATAATCCAAGTCACCACAACAGATTCGGAAACCGGAATTCCTCCAAAAATCGGAATTGTAAAGACAGTTTCCACATTCAGCTCTTCCAGCAGGGATGCTGCAAGCTTTTCCATGGTTTTCCCCCTTTCTTTACTCTCAAGTACCTTTGAGATTATAGGCACTCTTTCCATGATTGCAAGTATTTTCTAAAATTAAGCTAAAAATATTTTCTACACTATTTTTTTG
>CAUSUG010000014.1:0-18291 GCA_963534765.1 uncultured Oribacterium sp. | reverse complement strand
GTACATATTCGATACTCTTGGCTTAGATGAGGAGGTGTGGCTATGGCACAAGCAATGGTTAATTTTCGAATGGATGAAAAATTAAAAGAGAAAATGGAGAAAACATGTAAGGATATGGGGCTATCTGTAACTGCTGCATATACTATGTTTGCAACAAAAGTTACCAGAGAACAGAGGATACCTTTCGAAGTTACAGCAGATCCGTTTTTTAGTGAAGAAAATATGGACCGCTTAAGAAGAAATATGACCCAGATGGAGAAAACCGGTGGAACTATCCATGAGGTGAATCTGGATGATTAAATATTGGACGGATGATGCTTGGGAGGAATTTGAATATTGGACTGAGCAGGATAAGAGAGACAGGGGAAAATATGAAATTAGAATTTTTACAAGAGGAACCAAAACTTATCTTGACATATCCTCATAAGTCTAACTTTAATAGGATAGGCTGTATATCCATGGTCGTATTATCTTTTATTGTTATGTGGATACTGAATCATCTTATGCGTTATCATACTGATTTTTCAGATAAAATGATTATGGCAATTGTGCTGATTGTCGCTCCGCTCCTTGTATGGTTTATGGGATATTATCTCTTCATAAATGGAGTGAAATTAGAAATTTATGAAAACGAAGTTGTTCAATACTATACTTATGGAAGTAGAGGACGGAGTGTATTACATTTTAAATTTAAACTTGAAGATATAGAACAAATAAAAACGAAGAAGCGTCCGTTTCATTGTCTGAAGATGACCATAAAAGTTAGGAATCCCATTTTTTATGGTTTGCATGAGAAGAAACTAAATAAGTTGGAGAAGGTAAGTATCATCCTAGATAGAAAAAAATCGGATTGTTTTATGCAGGAGATAGAACAATTTTACAGAAAGTAAATCAATGGGCCGATTTAGCAAATACAATTAACGAATATGAGGAAAATGGCTAAATATAAATTGACGATTTTGCGGTATTGAAATATAAGATTATGAAGAATTTCGCAGGGCTCTGGAGGATGATTTTCGTAAGATTGATCCAAGTGGAAAGATATCGGCACTTTTTGATGCAATTCCGGCTCAGCTCATGGGAAATGCATCCAGGTATCAGGTATCAAGTGTTTTGAAAGGATTTTACAGAAAATGATATATATTCCAAGCTTTTAAATGGTAAGTTACAGGCTAACTTGGGCTATATTTATGAGAATGCAAGAATAATGCGTGAAATATTGCTATACACATAGGATTATCAAAAGGATGGATCTCTAGAATGTGTACCGATTATGTGGGCACAGTTTATATAAAACCTGGACCGACAAAGTCCTATTGAGTGAACTCCATGGGGATGGTATAATACCTCAGGTTTATTATTTCCCATTACGTATGAAAAGTTCGTCATAAATTGTCGATTTAGAAGATAGGAGTGTAAAAATGAAATTAGGAATTGTCGGTTTGCCAAATGTGGGAAAGTCCACCCTCTTTAATGCCATTACCAAGGCGGGGGCGGAGTCTGCCAACTACCCCTTCTGTACCATTGATCCAAACGTTGGTGTAGTGGCTGTGCCGGATGAGCGCTTGAAACTTTTGTCTGACCTGTATCATTCTGAAAAAATCACTCCTGCGGTTATCGAGTTTGTGGATATTGCGGGGTTGGTTCGGGGCGCTTCCAAGGGGGAGGGATTAGGAAACCAGTTCTTGGGAAATATTCGGGAAACGGATGCCATTGTGCATGTGGTGCGTTGTTTTGAAGATGACAATGTGATCCATGTAGACGGTTCCGTAGACCCTATCAGAGATATTGAAACCATTGAGCTGGAGCTGATTTTCTCTGATTTGGAGCTTTTGGACAGAAGAATGCAAAAGACCAAGAAGCTGGCCAATAATGACAAGGATGCTAAGAAGGAATATGCCCTTTTGGAAAAGCTTCATGCTCATCTGGAAGAGGGGAAACTGGCCATTAACTTTGAAGCAGATGAGGAAGAGGGAGCTTTACTGGACAGCATAGGGCTTCTTACCAGAAAGCCCGTGATTTATGCCTGCAATGTGGCGGAGGAAAGTCTTGCGGATGACGGAGAAAGTAATCCCCACGTGGCAAAGGTTCGGGAATATGCAAAGAAAAACCGCTCCGAAAGCTTTGTGATTTCCGCCCAGATTGAGCAGGAGATTTCCGAGCTTTCCGAGGAAGAAAAGGGCGAGTATCTGGAGTCTCTTGGTTTAAGCGAGTCCGGCTTGGATAAGATCGTTCGTGCTTCTTATTCTCTGCTTGGGTTGATGTCTTATCTTACAGCAGGAGAGAAGGAGACCAGAGCCTGGACAATCAAGAAGGGAACCAAGGCACCTCAGGCGGCAGGAAAGATTCATACCGACTTTGAAAGAGGCTTTATTAAGGCGGAAGTGGTAAATTACAAGGATTTGCTGGATAACGGATCTCTTTCTGCGGCGAGAGAAAAGGGTCTTGTTCGGATGGAAGGTAAAGAGTATGTGATGCAGGATGGCGATGTGGTGCTGTTCCGCTTCAATGTCTAATGGATATCTAAGGAGCAACTTTCCTTTCACCTTAGACCGGTTTTGCTTAAATCACAGAAAGACATGCTCTGACAAGAGCAAAACATATCCTGACAATAGCAAATCATGCTCCAACAATAGAAAAACATAAATTTTAAGAAGATGACTTTTTGCTCATCTTCTTTTTTTATGCTTTTTTGACATGACTGCTTCTTTCCCTCTTGACTTTTTCGAGAGCATAGAGTGGAGAAAGCTTTGAATTTACGGCTTTCATCCACGATTTTCTGCATTTTACTATTTAGAGATTTTCCTTCCTTGTTCTTTCGAAAAAACAGGGGAAGGAAGTGGGAAAATTCTAGTATCTTGTCTTGCCATTTCCCTGAAAACTCGGTATTATAATGGAGAAGTGGGAAAAAGTGGGAGAAAGTGGTAAGTATGTTTACGGGAGAGTATCATTTAAATTTAGATACTAAGGGCAGGATGATGATTCCTGCCAAGTTCCGTGAGGATGGTTATAGCGAATTTTTCCTAACCCGTTCATTAGATGGCTGTCTTTCCCTCTACGCAATTCCGGAATGGAAGAAGTTGGAGGAAAAGTTACAGGCTTTGCCCATGACCAGTGAAAAGGCGAGAAAGTTAAAGCGTTATATTCTGGGTAGTGCAGTGTCGGTGGAGTGTGATAAACAGGGACGTATCCTCATTCCACAGGTCTTACGGGACAAGGCGGAATTGGAAAAAGATGTGATGCTTCTGGGTGTGGGAGACTATGCGGAAATCTGGTCTGCCGAGAGCTATGAAGAGAAGAATGATTTTTCCGATACGGAAGAGTTGGCTAAAGACATGGAAGGCATGGGCATATAATGGAATTTTCTCATAAAAGTATCATGGTTGAAGAATGTATGGAGGGTCTTAACATCAAGAAGGATGGCATCTAT
The DNA here is from genome assembly GCA_963534765.1 of uncultured Oribacterium sp. Lineage (GTDB taxonomy): Bacteria > Bacillota > Clostridia > Lachnospirales > Lachnospiraceae > Oribacterium. Next base: position 14,861 of record CAUSUG010000014.1, on the reverse strand, counting down.
GTGGATGGCACTCTGGGCGGTGGAGGACATTCCTTCCATATTTTGGAAAGACTTGGGGAAAAGGGACAGCTGATCGGTATTGACCAGGATGAGGATGCGATACTGGCGGCAACAGAAAGATTAAAGCCCTTTGCCAAGCAGCTTCACATCATTAGGGACAATTATGAGCATTTTCCGGAAATCCTATCTTCCCTTTCTATAGAAAAGGTGGACGGGATTCTTTTAGACTTAGGCGTTTCCAGCCATCAGTTTGATGAAGAAGAAAGAGGCTTTTCCTATCGATTTGATGCACCCTTGGATATGCGGATGGATCAAAGACAGGACTTTAGTGCAAAGGATTTGGTGAACAGCTACAGCGAATCCTCCTTGTTTCACATCATAAGGGACTATGGGGAAGACAAGTTTGCAAAAAATATTGCAAAGCACATTGTTTTGGCAAGACAGGAAAAACCCATTGAAACAACCAAGGAATTGGCAGAAATCATTTCCCATGCCATTCCCATGAAGTTTCGTCTGCAGGGTGGTCACCCTGCAAAAAGAACGTTCCAAGCCATCAGGATTGCCTTAAATCGGGAGCTGGAGGTTTTGGAGAATTCCTTGAAGAGCATGATTGAAGCCTTGAATCCGGGAGGAAGAATCTGTATTATCAGCTTCCATTCTCTGGAGGACAGGATTGTAAAGCGAAGCTTCAAGGAGGCGGAGAATCCTTGCATTTGCCCGCCGGACTTTCCGGTGTGTACCTGCGGGAGAAAAAGTTTGGGCAAGGTCATCAGCAGAAAAGCCATTTGTCCAAGTGAAGAGGAAATGGAAGAAAATCCCAGAGCAAAAAGTGCGAAGCTTAGGATTTTTGAAAGAGCATAAAGGAGTAAGAAATTGTCAGGCTGTACAAGTATTGGAAAACTTGCGCAGAGGGCATGAAGATATTTTCGGGGGAATAAAGGGGAGTATATGAAGAAAAGGGGAGAGAGGAGACAGCTGCAATATGTGCAAGGAAGCTTGGCCGTGAAAGAGCAGTATCTCCCAAAAAAGCGAGTAGAAAAGAAAAAAATAGAGAAAAAGCAGGAGCAGAGAAAGAAAAGAGCTGCTTCCGGCATGGAAAGACGGGTCATGCAGGAAAGAGCCAAGATTCTTCGGGAAAGAGAGAAGAATCACATTTTGCAGCAGGAGAGACTGAAGGAAAAAACTTCTGCCAATCTGTTCTTGGTATTTTGCGTTACAGCGATGATGTTTGTGATGGGCGGTTTATGCTTTCATTACATTCAGCTGCAGACGGAGGTAAATACCAGAATTCGAAAAATTGAGGTAGAGAAAACCCGCTTGGATAAGCTGCGGCAGAAAAATGATGCTTTGCAGAATGCTATCAATACCAGCGTGAATCCGGAAGAGGTCTATGAAATTGCCACCAAGGAACTGGGGATGGTATATCCGGGGGAAAATCAGGTAATAGAGTATAAAAAGTCGGAAAGTGAGTACGTAAGGCAGTATGAAAACATCCCCAAATCCTGAAGCTGAACAGAGAAGAAGACGGCAGACGAAAATTCTGCCGTTTTATATGCAAGAAAAACTGATTATCGGTTTTTGCTTTTTTCTGATTCTCTTTCTCTTATTGACATTTGCCCTGTTTCAGATTGTACGAAACAACAACGAGGCTTTTAACAGAAAGGTATTAAGACAAAGGCAAACCCAATATGGTTCCAAGGTGCTTCCTGCCAAAAGGGGAGACATCATGGATAGAAACGGAACCATTTTAGCCACCAGCCAGAAGGTTTACAATCTGATTGTGGATGCCAGAACCATGACTTCTTATCAGGACAAGCGTTATGAGGAAGCCAGCTTAAAGGCGGTGGAAGAGTTTTTCAAAGAGGATGCGGGAGAGCTTAGGGCTTATATTGCCAAGCAGGATGCTTTACCGGACGGGAAAAAGAGTGCCTACTATAAGTATAAAAAAAGGCTGTCCTATGAAGAGCGGACGGCATTTTTGGACTATATAGACGAGCAAAATAAGCAGTACAAAAAAGATGGAAAAAAAGACCGGATTAAGGGTCTGGATTTTGAAGAAGAGTACAGAAGATATTATCCTTATAAAAATTTAGCTTGCAATATCATCGGCTTTACTACGGATGATGGAGAAAGCGGACAGGCAGGGGTAGAGCAGTTTTATAACAAAAGCCTTATCGGTACCAACGGAAGAACCTATGGATATCTGGATTCCGACACGAAGCTCCAATCCGTGATTCGGGAAGCCACCGACGGAAACAGTTTGGTTACCACCATTAACTACAACATTCAGAGGACGGTGGAAAAATATTTGCAGGAATGGCAAACCCAGGATGTAGGCTCCAAGGTGGCTTCCGCCATTGTTATGGATCCGAAAACCGGAGAAATCCTGGCTATGGCCAGCACTAAGCAGTACGACTTAAATGAGCCGAGAAAGCTGGATGATGCGGAATATCCGGAGAGTCTTCTTTTGGAGCTTGGGAAAAAAGAAGCCCAAATCGTATATAAAAGAGAGCATGAAAACAAAAGCATATCTACAGATGAGGTGGGGCAGTATTTTACCCAGGAGGAGCTTCTTTCCTATGGAAGGCAGGTGGCCTGGAATGAGGTCTGGCGAAACCCTGTAATTTCCGACACCTATGAGCCCGGTTCTACGGTGAAGCCCTTTACGATAGCAGGAGCTTTGGAGGAATCTGTTATTAAGCCGAAAACCACCTTTACCTGTGACGGAAAGGTGACCTTAAGTGACGGTGTTCATACCTGGAACATCCGTTGTCATAAGAGAGACGGTCATGGAACTCTGGATGCGGAGCAGGCTTTGATGCAATCCTGTAACGTTTATATGATGAATACTGCCTTTGCAGAGGGGGCGGAAACTTTTGTAAAGTACCAGCATGTATTCGGCTTTGGAGATAAAACCACCGTGGACCTTCCGGGAGAGGCGGATACCTCCTCTTTGGTCTATACGGCGGATACTTTGGGAAAGACCACTCTGGCCACCAATTCCTTCGGACAAAACTTTAACGTGACCATGATCCAGATGGCCTCCGCCTTTTGCAGTGTCATCAATGGGGGTTCCTATTACAGACCCCATGTGGTAAAGCAGATTTTAAATGCCAACGGTACGGTGATTAAGGATGTGCAACCGGAGCTGATGCGGGTTACCGTTTCCGAAGATACCAGTGCTTTTTTACGAGAAGCTTTGTTCCAGACCGTAGAGGGAGGAACAGGAAAGCCGGCACAGATTCAAGGTTATCATGTGGGAGGAAAGACCGGTACAGCCCAAAAATTGCCAAGATCTGCGAAAAACTATCTGGTTTCCTTCTGCGGTTTTGCTCCCGTGGAGGATCCGCAGCTTTTGGTCTATGTGGTGGTGGATACACCCAATTTGGAAGGAGAGGCTCAGTCCAGCGCTTCCTTTGCCACCAAGATTGAGCAAAAGATTATGAACGATGCTTTACAGTTCTTAAATATTCAGCCGCAGGGAGAAACGGATCCCAATGCCTCTTTGAACAAGGACTTGCAGTCGGAAGAAGGTATTTTGGGAGAGAATCAGAGCAAGGAAGAGGAGGAAGCCGGACAGAGCGGCAAAAAAGAAGGCGTTTCCGAAAAGACGGAAAACAATTCTTCTGCTAAGAAAGACAGCAGCGCTTCCGATGCACAAGAGGGTAAAGTAGTCAAGAGAAGTGTAGATACAGACGAGAAGGCGGAAGATGAGGGAGAGGTTCCGGACGAGCTGCCAAGTACATCGGAAAGTACGGAAAGTACATCTATAAGATAAAGAAATGAGGGGGAAGGAAAATGTTTATGGAGGGAATAAGCTTAGGGATTTCCTTTTTGGTGATGCTTTTGATTTCGCCAAAGGGAATCAAGCTTCTGCACCAATTAAAGTTTGGACAGGAGGTTAGAGAGGATGGCCCCAATAGCCATTTGAAAAAGCAGGGCACTCCAACTATGGGAGGCATCTTGTTTCTGATTGCCATCAGCGTTGCCTGCCTGCCCTTTGCGGGAACTTACCCCCATATTTTACCGGCTTATCTTTTGGGTATGGGCTTTGGCGTAGTAGGTTTTATTGATGACTACCTGAAGGTGGTAAAGCATCAGTCCGAGGGATTTAATCCGAAGCAGAAGATGTTTTGCCAGATTGTGATTTCCGTCCTGTATATTCTCTATATTTTTTATGCCAAGGAATACAACGTAGGATTTCGAATTCCCTTTATCGGGAAGGAAGCTTATAGAGTAGGGATTTTCTTATTTTTCCCGCTTTCCCTCTTTGTTATTACCGCTACCGATACCGGGGCGAATTTTACGGACGGTATTGACGGACTTTGCTCCTCTGTAACTGCGGTAATTGTATTTTTCTTACTCTTGAAAAATCATCTGGGAACGGGAGATATGGCTCCACTTATGGGAGCGGTTTTGGGCGGACTTTTGGGCTTTTTATGCTTCAATGCCTATCCTGCCAAGGTGTTTATGGGAGATACCGGCTCTTTGGCTTTGGGAGGCTTTGTGGTGGCTATGGCCATCCAGGAGGAAATCGCCTTGTTTATTCCGATATTTGCCTTTATTTATTTCGTGGAAGTGCTTTCCGTGATTATTCAGGTAAGCTACTTCAAATGGAGCCATGGAAAGAGAATTTTCAAAATGGCGCCCATACATCATCATTTTGAGCTCTTGGGTTGGTCAGAGACCAAGGTGGTGACAATTTTCACTATTGTTACGATTTTACTCTGTTTTTTCTGCTTTATGATTTTATAAAAAATGAAAGAGTAAAAAAGAAAAAGCAAAAAAAGCTAAAAAGAGCAAGAAAAATATAGAGAAATAAATTTGCAGGCCTAAAGGGGAGAAGATAGGGCTTTGCAGAACTTACAAGCACAGGGAAAGGGATTTCAAAGAGGTTAAAGGGACGAAGATGGACAAGCAGAAAATTTTGGTTTTGGGAACAGGACGGAGCGGTGTTGCGGCGGCAAAGCAGATTCTTGCCATGGGGGGCGAAGTGATTTTCTTCGATAAGAACCCCAAGGTTGAGGATAGAGCCTTGCTGAGCCAATTTAAAAAGAAGGACAAGGTAAGCCTGATTAAGGGTAAGCTCTTGGCCTCTGATTTGTTGCATATTAACGCCTCTGTCATCAGTCCCGGAATCCCCTTAGATGAGCCTTATGTGAAAATGCTTTCCACCGCCCAAATCCCTATTATCGGAGAAATCGAACTGGCCTACCAATCCAGCAAGGGAAAGCTTTGTGCGGTAACGGGAACCAATGGAAAGACCACCACGGTGAGCCTTATCGGGGAGATTTTGAAAAGCGAATACAGTGATACCCATGTGGTGGGAAATATCGGAAATCCCTTCACGGCAGAGGCTCTGGAGACAGAAGAGCAGTCTGCCACCGTTTGTGAGGTCAGTTCCTTTCAGTTGGAAACCATTGTGGATTTTCGCCCGGATGTTTCCGCTATTACCAATATTACCCCGGATCATCTGGACCGACACAAGACCATGAAAAACTATATCGCAGTGAAGGAATCCATTGCGGAGAATCAGGAAGAGGAAGACAGTATCGTTTTAAACTATATGGATCCGGAGCTTCGAAAGTTCGGAAAGAAAAGAAGTCTAAAGCCGAAGGTGCTATGGTTTTCTTCCGAGGAAGAGCCGAAGGATGCCAAGGAAAAGGAGTCTCTTTTCCTGAGAGGAGATACCTTCTATTATAAGAAGGCGGATAAGGAGGAGAAGCTTTTCAACACCAAGGATGTGCATTTGCTGGGAAAGCATAATTATGAAAATATCCTCTGTGCCGTAGGAGTGGGCCTAAAAATGGGCGTACCCATGGACAAGATTATCAAGGTTTGTAAGAAGTTTAAGCCTGTAGAGCATAGAATTGAATTTGTCCGGGAGCGTTCCGGCGTAAAATATTACAATGATTCCAAGGGCACCAATGTGGATGCGGCAATCCAAGCCCTTAGAGCAATGCCCGGCCCAGTGGTTTTAATCGGGGGCGGATATGATAAGCATGTGGATTTTGACCCCTGGGTGAAGGAGTTTAAAGGAAGAGTAAAGTACCTGGTTTTGATTGGAGAAACCAGAAATCAGATTGCGGAAACCGCCAAGAAAAACGGATTCCAGAACGTAATGTTTGCCGAGGATATGGATGAGGCGGTAAAGGATTGCGCGGCCTATGCGGATCCCGGGGATTACGTGCTTTTGAGTCCGGCCTGTGCCTCTTGGGGCATGTTTAAGGACTATGAGGAAAGAGGCAGAATCTTTAAGGACTGCGTGAAGAACCTGTAAGGGCTACGTGAAGAAGCTGTAAGGACTGCGCAAAGAACCTATAAGAGCTGCGTGAAGAACCTATGAGAACTGCGTGAAGAATCTGTAAGAGGAGGAAATCAGTGGCTGGAAAAAGAAGGCTAAAACGATTTTATGATATTTCCCTGGTGGTAATGGTCTTTTCCATTACCCTTTTTGGGCTGCTGATGCTGTATTCCGCCTCTTCCTATACCGCGGAAAGAGATAATTTGGGAGAGATGTTTTATCTGAAACGACAGGCCTTTTTTGCCGGATTTGGCTTTCTTGTCATGCTTTTTACTTCCCGATTTATTGACTACCATATCTTTGCCAAGTTAAATCTGGTGATTTATGCCATTGCCGCTGTGGCGGTGATTGTCACCAGCCTTATCGGTGTGGCATCCCACGGATCCAACCGCTGGATTGTAATTTTCGGTGTACGTTTCCAGCCTTCAGAGCTGATGAAACCTGCCATTATTATTCTCTTTGCCACTCTTTTAACTCATAAGGGAAGAAAGCTTGACGGTTTCGTTCCCATGTTAAAAGCGGCAGCCTGGGCACTGGTTCCGGCAGCAATCATTGCTTATACCAACCTGTCCACCGCTATGATTGTAGCGGGAATTGCGGCATTTATGCTCTTTGTGGCGGTAAAAAGCTATAAGTATCATTTGATGCTCTTGGGAGGAGGAATAGCGGCGTATCTTGGCGCCTATCCTCTTTCTTTGCTGTTGCAAAAAATGAAGGTGCTCCACGGCTATCAGATTACCAGAATTTTAGCTTGGAAGGATCCTTCTTCCTATGAAGATGAAACCTTCCAAACCTTGCAGGGGCTTTATGCCATCGGTTCCGGAGGCATTTTCGGAAGGGGACTGGGGGAGAGTATTCAGAAGTTTATTATGCCCGAGTCCCAGAATGATATGATTTTTACCATCATTTGCGAAGAGCTGGGCTTTGTGGGAGGCCTTGGCGTGATGTTGGTTTATGCACTTATTCTTTTTCGTCTCTATGAGATTGCAAAAAATGCCAGAGACCTTTTCGGTTCTTTACTGGTTATCGGCGTAATGTCCCATATTGCTTTACAGGCAATTTTAAATATTGCGGTAGCGACAAACTCTATTCCCAACACCGGAATTACCCTCCCCTTTATCAGCTACGGAGGAACCTCCCTTGTGATTTTGCTGGCGGAAATCGGAATCTGCCTGAATGTTTCCTATCAGACTACTTTGGATGAGTCGATTTCTTCCGAAAAATAAGAGTAGGAAATCAGCGTTTTTTTGGAAACTTAAGAAATAATCAGCGTTTGTCGATGTATACTATAGAAGTAAGGAAGCTTTGGGAGTGATAAGGGAAGATGAACAGAAAATGAACAGAAGAAAAGAACAGAAACAATTAATACATTATGGACTGATTCTTTTTTTTCTTTTACTACTTTTGCTGATAGTCAGTATTCGTATTTCGGATGTGAAGATTTTGGGGAATAAGCAGTACAGCGAAAAAGAAATTAAGGCAATGCTCTTTCAGGAGGAATGGGATGAGAAATCCGCCTATGCCTTTTTTAAAGAAAAGTTTCGTCCCCACAAAAGCCTTCCTTTTATAGAACGGTATGAAATGCGCTGGAAGAATCCCTGGAGCGTGGAAGTTATCATCTATGAAAAAAATATGGTGGGCTATGTGCAATACATGTCCAGCAACTTTTATTTTGACGGAGACGGGGTAGTGGTGGAATCCACCAAGAAAAAAGCTCCCGGAATTCCGGAGGTAAAGGGCTTGAAATTTTCCTCCGTAAGTCTTTACAAGGCTCTTCCGGTGGAAAATAAGGGGGTATTCCAGGATATTTTGAATCTCAGTGCCTCCCTGCAACAGGAAAAAATCAGCTGTGATTATATTGAATATAGCGGAACCCAGGCCATTATCCATGTGGGAGAGATTCGGGTTCTCCTTGGGGGAAATGAGGATATGGAGCAGAAGGTGATGAGCTTAAAGGACATTCTGCCGGCTCTTTCCGGAAGGAAAGGAACCCTGGATTTAAGTGAGTTTAAAGGAAGAAAAGAAAAGGAAGCCTATATCTTTCGAGAAAATAAATAAACTTGTAGGAAGAATTGAACTTGCACTTTCTTTGAAATCTGTGTATCATCCTTAAGGAAAGTCTTTACAAAATGCCGAAAATTCTTATAATGATATAGTTAGGATTAATGTGGAGAAGAGTCCGTTCCTAAAAGGAAAAAAGTCATAGATTGAAGGAGGAAGATATGCTGGAAATTAAGCTTCCCGAGTCCGAAGCGGCTGCGAAAATAATTGTTGTGGGAGTTGGTGGTGCCGGAAATAATGCGGTGAATCGCATGGTGGACGAGGGCATTGCCGGAGTAGAATTTATAGGGGTGAATACAGATAAGCAGGCTTTACAGTCCAGTAAGGCTTCTACAGCTATGACCATTGGTGAGAAATTAACTAAGGGATTGGGATGTGGAGGAAAGCCTGAAATCGGTACCAAGGCTGCTGAGGAAAGTGCAGAGGATATTACCGCTGCATTACAGGGGGCAGACATGGTTTTCGTTACCTGCGGAATGGGTGGCGGAACCGGAACCGGTGCAGCTCCTATTATTGCCAGAATTGCGAAGGATATGGGTATTCTTACCGTTGGTGTTGTAACCAAGCCCTTCCGCTTTGAAGCAAAGCAGAGAATGAAGAATGCCATGGAAGGTATTGACGCATTAAAGAATGCAGTAGATACCTTGATTGTAATCCCCAACGATCGTTTGTTGGAGATTGTGGAAAAGAAGACCTCCCTTCCCGAAGCTTTAAAGAAGGCTGACGAAGTATTACAGCAGTCCGTACAGGGAATTACCGACCTGATCAATGTACCCGGACTGATTAACTTGGACTTTGCAGATGTTTCTGCCGTTATGAAGGACAAGGGAATTGCCCATGTGGGTATCGGTAAGGCCAAGGGTGATGACAAGGCTATCGAAGCGGTAAAGATTGCGATTTCTTCTCCGCTTTTGGAGAGCACCATCGAGGGTGCTACCGATGTTATCATCAACATTTCCGGAGACATCAGCCTCATCGAGGCAAATGATGCGGCTTCCTATGTAGAAGAGCTGGTAGGCGAGAATGCCAACATTATCTTCGGTGCTATGTATGATGAGGATAGTCAGGATGAGGTATCCATTACCGTTATTGCTACCGGTATTAAGGAGAGAACCAAGACTGTAGAAACTGTCAGAACGGTAAATACACAGGCTCCACAGATTACTCCTTCCGTTGCCAACAATACCGGAGCAGGAAGCAATGCTACTCCCGGACTTCCTTCTTTCCTTAGCAATCAAAGACCTGTTGCTCCCGGACTTTCTCAGAGACCGGAAGTACCTGTAGAGAACACGCAGGCTAATCTTGGGGGATATGCAAGCACTCCGCAAGTCAATCTTTCCAGACCTGTAGAGACTCCGGAAAGCCCAAGCAGCAGAGTTAGAACAGGAAGAGAAAACAACATCGATCTTCCGGATTTCCTTCGGAGAAGATAAAAGCGGAAAGTAGGCTATGTCCCTTGGGCATAGCCTTTTTTATCGTAATAGGAGGAATCTAAGGATTCCTTGGATTTAGAGAGACAAAAGACAAAAGACAAAAGACAAAAGACTAAAAGACAAAAGACAGGTTAGTTAGGCTTGAAGTAAGCGTTTGTAAATATAAATAGGAGAACCATGGCGAATTTAAGAGAAGAAATTGAAAAAAGAAGAACCTTTGCGATTATTTCCCACCCGGACGCAGGAAAGACCACCCTTACAGAGAAGTTTCTTCTCTATGGAGGTGCCATCAACTTGGCAGGAACGGTAAAGGGAAGAAAGTCCGCAAAGCATGCGGTTTCCGACTGGATGGAGATTGAGAAGGAAAGAGGAATTTCCGTAACCTCTTCCGTACTTCAGTTTAATTATGACGGAAAATGCATTAACATTCTGGACACCCCGGGACACCAGGACTTCTCGGAGGATACCTATAGAACCCTGATGGCGGCAGACAGTGCGGTGATGGTCATTGACGGAGCAAAGGGTGTGGAGCCCCAGACCATTAAGCTCTTTAAAGTCTGTGTTATGCGACATATCCCTATTTTTACCTTCATCAATAAGTTTGATAGAGAGGCCAGAGACCCTTATGCCCTTTTGGATGAAATTGAAGAGGTGCTGGGAATTCGTACCTGCCCTATTAACTGGCCCATCGGCTGCGGCCATAACTTTAAGGGCGTGTATGACAGAGAAACCGAGCAGGTCAGCCTTTTCCACAGTAATGCGGGAGGAAAGAAGGCGGTAGAAAAGGAAGTTTTTGAGTATAACGATCCGGAGCTTCCCAATCATATTTCTCAGGAGTACTTTGAAAAGCTGCAGGAAGATTTGGAACTTTTGGATGGCGCTGCAGATGCCTTTGATGAAAATAGAGTGGATGCGGGAGAACTTACTCCGGTATTCTTCGGTTCTGCCTTAACCAACTTTGGTGTGGAGACCTTCCTACAGCATTTCTTGGCGATGACCAAGTCTCCCCTTCCCAGAAAGTCCGACCAGGGCATGATTGATCCGGTGGAAGAGGCATTTTCCGCCTTTGTCTTTAAAATTCAGGCCAATATGGACCCAAAGCACCGTGATAGAGTAGCTTTTATGCGGATCTGCTCCGGAGAATTTGATGCGGGAATGGAAGTAAACCATATTCAGGGAGGCAGAAAGGTGAAGCTTTCCCAGCCTACCCAGATGATGGCAGACGAGCGAAAAATCGTGGATAAGGCCTATGGAGGAGACATTATCGGTGTTTTTGATCCGGGAATCTTTTCTATCGGAGATACTCTGGAGCTTTCCAACAAAAAGTTTGTCTATGAGGGAATTCCTACCTTCGCTCCGGAGCATTTTGCCAGAGTACGACAGATTGATACCATGAAGAGAAAGCAGTTCCTAAAGGGGATTTCTCAGATTGCGCAGGAAGGTGCAATTCAGATTTTTCAGGAGTATAACAGCGGTATGGAGGAGATTATTGTGGGTGTTGTAGGATCCCTGCAATTTGAAGTATTAACTTACCGTCTGAAAAACGAGTATAATGTAGAGGTGCGATTGGAAATGCTTCCCTACGAACATATTCGCTGGATTGAAAATTATACGGAAATAGATGTTTCCGCTATTTCCGGAACCTCTGATATGAAGCTGGTAAAGGACTTAAAGGATAGACCCCTATTGCTTTTCGCCCATCCCTGGTCCATCGGTATGGTTTTGGATAGAAATGAAAATCTAAAGCTCAGCGAGTTCTCCAGAAACTAAAAAATGGAAGAAAAACAATAATAAGTGAACAAGCCTTAAGACATGAGGCATAATATAGGAAAATAAACCTAAGGGCATAAATGGATACTATAGGCCATTAAAGTCTAAGGGCATAAAGGTATAAGTAACGGCATACATGGTTTAAGCAAGAAGAAAGGAAGGACCTTATGGAAAAGAGTATCAAAACTTGGTTGGCAGAGCATGAGGAGGAATTCGTTAAGGACTTAGGCAGACTGATTGCCATTGATTCCGTGCAGGGAGAGACAAAGCCGGGAGCCCCCTTCGGAGAAGGCCCCAAGAAGGCTTTAGAGGAGGCATTGTCCCTTTGCGAAGGCTACGGTTTCTCCGTAAACAATATGGAAAACTATGTGGGAACAGCGGATTTGGATGCAAAGCTTCCCAGAAGTCTGGATATCTTGGCACACTTGGATGTGGTTCCTGCAGGAGAAGGTTGGGAGATTACCGAGCCCTTTAAAATGCTGGAAAAGGATGGAATTGTCTACGGACGTGGCGTCAGTGACGATAAGGGACCGATGCTTGCGGGACTTTATGCCATGCGTGCGGTAAAGGAGCTGGGCTACCCCCTGAAGAAGGGAATTCGTATGATTATGGGAACCAATGAAGAGACCGGTTCCAAGGATTTGGAGTATTACTATGCCCGGGAGAAGGCGGGAGAGATGAGCTTTACTCCGGATGCGGAGTTCCCCATTATTAACGTGGAAAAGGGACAGTTCAGAGGAACAATTTTCAAGAAAAGAGGGAAGGAGGAGAGCAGTCTTCTTTCCTTAAAGGCGGGAATTGCGGTAAATGCGGTACCGCAGAAAGCTGTACTTGTTTTCTCTGCATTAGGAGAAGAGGAGTTCCAAGCTGCAAAGCAGGCGGTGGAAGAGCAGTGTCAGGTAAAGATCGGTAAAAACGGCAATGAGGTTACGGTAATCGGAACCTCCGCCCATGCGGCAACTCCCTACCTTGGAAAAAATGCAGGTCTTGCAGCGGTGATTTTTGCCGCAAAGCTTCCCTCTATCGGAGCAGAGCTGAAGCAGGATTTAGAGCATCTTTTGGAACTTTTCCCTTATGGAAAGACCGACGGCTCCGGCTTGGGCATTAAGATGGAGGATAAGGAAAGTAAGGATTTAACCTGTACCTTGGATATCTATGCCATTGACGGAGAAGAGCTTCGTTTTACCTACGATTCCCGTGTGCCTATCTGTGCTACGGAGGAGAATTGTGTAAATACCGCAAGAAAAAATGTAGAAGCCAAGGGCTTCCAATTTGAAACCAAGGGAATGATTCCTCCCCACTATGTACCCTCCGATTCCCCCTTTGTACAGAATCTTCTCTCTGTTTACGAGAAGGTGACCGGATTAAAGGGAGAGTGCCTGGCAATCGGTGGCGGTACCTATGTGCATGATGTGGAAAATGGCGTAGCCTTCGGAGCGGTTCTTCCGGATGTAGACACCAGAATGCACGGGGCTGATGAGTGGATTAAGGTAAAGGATCTACTTTTGGCGGCAGAAATTTACGGAGAGGCAATTTTGGCGCTTTGCCAATAATCCGGCGAAGCACCGGGATATTTATGGAAGATAAAATGACAGAAGCGATTGTGAAAAACGAGGCTCTTCCGAAAGAGAACTATACAGCAAACGGTTCCGGGGAAGAGTTGAAGAATGAAAATATTATAGAAATCAAGGGGCTTGGCAAGACCTTTAAAACCGACGGTGAGGACTTTGTGGCATTGGATCAGATTGATTTGTCCATCCGAAGAGGAAGCATTCAGGGGATTATCGGTCTTTCCGGTGCCGGAAAATCCACCTTGGTTCGTTGTATCAACTACTTGGAAAAGCCCAGTAGTGGACAGATTTATTTCCGGGGGCAGAGCCTGGGCTCCATGAAGCAAAGGGAAATTCTTGCCATGCGGCAGAACATGGGCATGATTTTCCAGCAGTTTAATCTTCTTGAGCAGAGAAATTTGTTGAAAAATGTCAGCTACCCCCTGGAAATTTCCCATAAAGGCGGTCCTATTTCCTACGTTAAGAAAAGGAAGGCAAGACTGGAGAGGGCAAAGGAGCTTTTGGCGATGGTGAGTTTAGAGGGAAGGGAGTACAGTCATCCTTCCCAGCTTTCCGGAGGACAGAAGCAAAGAGTAGCCATCGCCAGAGCCTTGGCGACAAAACCGGAGGTGTTGCTCTGTGATGAGGCAACCTCTGCCTTGGATCCTAAAACTACAGAGCAGATTCTGGAATTGCTGAAGAAGATCAATCGGGAGATGGGGGTGACCATTATTTTGATTACCCACCAGATGTCCGTGATTGAAGCCATTTGTGATGAGGTGGCCATTATCGATCACAGCCGGATTGCGGAAGCAGGCCCGGTGAAGGAGGTTTTTCGTTCCCCTAAGTCGGAAATCGGAAGAAAGCTGATTTTGGGAGAGGGAGAGAAGGAAACTCGATTCGGTACCGGAAAGCGCATTCGTTTGGTTTTTGACGGACGTTCCGCCCATGAGCCTGTGATTTCGGAAATGATTCTTTCCGCCAAAGCACCGGTGAATATTCTCTTTGCCAATACCAAAGATGTGGATAATATTGCCATGGGGCAGATGATTATAGAGCTGCCGGAGAATCCGGAGGATGAATTCCAGATTCTCAGCTTCCTAAAGGAAAGAGGAATTCTGTATGAGGAGGTGCATTCATGAGCATGAGTTTAAAGGAGCTTCTGGCACTTTTTTCCAAGGAGACATTGGCAACCTTATATATGGTAAGTATTTCCACTTTGATTTCCTATGCCATCGGTATCCCTTTGGGGGTGATTTTGGTGGTAACGGAGGAGGGCAGTATTGCACCGAATAAGATTATTCATGGGATTCTCGGATTTTTCACTAACATTTTCCGAACCATCCCCTTCCTGATTCTTTTGGTTATGGTGCTTCCCATCACTAAGGCTTTGGTGCATACGACGCTGGGACCTAAGGCGATTATTCCGCCTCTGGTAATTGCTTCCGCACCCTATATAGCCAGAATGGTGGAATCTTCCTTGAAAGAAGTGGACAGCGGAGTGATTGAAGCGGCGAAATCCATGGGATCCGACAGCTTTCAGATTATTTTTAAGGTTTTGCTTCCGGAGGCCAGACCCAGTCTCTATGTGGGAGCGGCAATTTGTATGACCTCTATTCTTTCTTATTCCGCTATGGCGGGCTTTGTAGGGGGTGGCGGTTTGGGAGCCATTGCCTTAAACTATGGTTACTATCGTTACCAGACGGATATGATGCTGATTGCAGTGGTGGTGCTGGTGGTTAT
>CAUSUG010000013.1:0-18473 GCA_963534765.1 uncultured Oribacterium sp. | reverse complement strand
GTATTTTAATTATCGTCCCTTTTTTATGCTCCATAAGGGACATTTCGAAGTTTATAGAATATTTCTTTTTAAGGAGAAAGCTTATGATGAATCCCTTTGATATCCAGGAATGGAAACCCACGTTCTGTAAGACGGAAAAAGAATTAAATGCTTTTGTCTGTCGGTATTTTTTTTCGTACTAAGGGAAAGTATATCCCCCAAACAGGAAAACTATGTTATACTTTTAACGAGTTTGACTTCTCGGAGAAATGAGCGCTTCTCCGAGGATAGAAAAGAGTCTAAGTAAGGAGAAAAGAGTATGGTTACAAACGACAAGGGTTTTATCCCTCTCAAACACCGTGTAATTGAAGGCTTGGCAAGAATCGCATGGAACGGAGAAGTTACGGAAGAAGCAAAGGAAGGCTTAATCCGGGAGTTATCCCCGGGACCGAAGGCCGCCTTCCGTTGCTGTGTATATAAGGAAAGGGAAATTCTTCGTTGGCGTATTCGTTTGGCTTGTAATGAGGATGCCAGCCCGAAGAGAAAGAGCAGCAATGTCATTCAGGTTATCGACCCTGCCTGTGAGGAGTGCCCTATTTCTTCCTATTCCGTTACGGATAACTGCCGTCTTTGTTTAGGTAAGGCCTGCCAGAACAGCTGTCACTTTGGTGCCATTACCATGACAGACCAAAGAGCCCACATCGATCCTATGAAGTGTAAGGAATGTGGAATGTGTGCAACAGCCTGCCCCTACAGTGCCATTGCCCAGCTTACCCGTCCCTGTAAAAAGCCTTGTCCGGTAAATGCTATTACCTACGACGAAAACGGTCTTTGCGTTATTGATGATAATCGTTGCATTCGTTGCGGACAGTGTGTGCACTCCTGCCCCTTCGGCGCAATTTCCACTAAGACGCACCTCTTGCAGGTAATTTCCGCCATTAAGGAAGGAAAAGAGGTTTACGCCATGTGTGCCCCTGCCACAGAGGGACAGTTCGGTAAGGATATCTCTATGTCCGCAATCCGTGTGGCTTTGAAGAAGCTCGGCTTTACCGATATGGTGGAGGTTGGACTGGGTGGCGATATGACCGCCGCATACGAGGCATTGGAATGGTCAGAGGCCAGAAAAGAAGGAAAGAAAATGACCACCTCCTGCTGCCCTGCTTTCATTAACCTTTTAAAAATTCATTTCCCGGATCAGTACCGTGAAAATATGTCGGAGACCCTTTCTCCTATGGCGGCAGTTTCCCGTTATTTGAAAGCCATTCATCCCGACTGCGTAACCGTATTTATCGGCCCCTGTATGGCAAAGAAATCCGAGTCCCAGGAAATGGGCATTGAGGGAAATGCGGACTATGTTCTCTCCTTTGGAGAATTCAGCAGTCTTCTTCGTTCCAAGGATGTGCAGCTTGAGGCGGAGGTTAGCCCTTATCAGGAAGCATCTCTTTGGGGAAAGAACTTTGCCAGCTCCGGCGGCGTAGCCAATGCGGTTATGGAATGCATGCGGGAAAGAGGAGAAGACACCACCGATATCAAGCTTCGCGCCTGCTCCGGCGGAAAGGAATGCGTTACCGCCCTTTCTCTTCTAAAGGCAGGAAAGCTTCCGGAGGACTTTATCGAGGGTATGGCCTGTGAAGGCGGCTGTGTAGGCGGACCTTCCCGTCACAAGGCGGAAAATGAAATCAAGAGGTCTCGTCAAAGTCTCTTAGACGAAGCCGATACCAGAAAAGTATTGGATAACTTGAAGAATTATCCCATGGACAAGTTCAGCATGATGAGGGATAAATAAAGAAGCTGTAAAATAACATGCAGTATAGGTCTTAAAAAGAAACGGCAAGGCTCATCTGTACAGAATATGCAGTATGGTCTTGAAAAAGAAACTATAATACAAGCTCTAAACAGAATATGCAGTATAGGTCTGAAAAAGGGGTAGTCTGAGCCCGCGGGTTCTTGGCTTTTGTTTTGTAAAAGCTTAGAACCCCTGCAGGGCGAGGCTAGCGGGAGCGTACCCCGTTTAAGACCTATACTGCATATTATTTTACAGCTTCTTTTTAAGACCATACTGCATATTTCATTTTTATCCCAATGCCTGCTTTAAATCCGCAATCAAATCCTCCGCATCTTCAATACCTACAGACAGGCGGAGGGTGGTTTCGTAAATTCCGTTTTCCGCCAAAATCTCCTTCGGTACGTCTGCGTGCGTTTGAGTCAAGGGATAGGTCAAAAGACTTTCCGTTCCTCCCAGGGATTCCGCAAAGTATATCAGCTGAATTCTCTTTAAAATTTCTTTAGCTTCCTCACCGGATTCCACATCAAAGGAAATCATTGCCCCGAAGCCTCTGGCCTGCTTCTTCATCAGTTCATGCCCGGGATGATTGGGAAGTCCCGGATATAAAACTCTCTTGACTTTCGGGTGTTTTTCTAAAAATTCCGCAATTTTCAAGCTATTTTCCTGTGCCTTCTCCATACGAATGGCTAAGGTCTTAATGCCTCGTAAAATCAACCAGCTGTCAAAGGCATCCAGTCCCGCTCCGGTGGTCTTAAACAGGAAGCGAAGTCTTTCCTGAAGAGCCTCATCCTTTACCACAATGAAACCTGCAATGGCATCATGGTGTCCGGATAGAAACTTGGTGCCGCTATGCAGCACGATATCTGCTCCCAAGTCCAAGGGATTTTGAAAATAGGGAGAAAGGAAGGTATTGTCCACAATCAACAGCAAGTTATGTGCCTTACAGAATTTCCCCAGCGCTTCTATATCATTTACATTCATGCAGGGATTCGTGGGACTTTCCAGAAAAATGGCTTTGGTATTCTCCTTAACTTCCTTTTCCCAGCCATCCTCATGGAGAGATACTCTGGAAAACTGAAGACCATTTTTCTCATTTACCTCACGAAAATAACGAATGGAGCCGCCATATAGGTCACGATCAATTAAAATATGGTCTCCCGGGTGAAAAAGCTCCATAATACAGGCCAATGCCGCAATCCCGGAGGATAGGGCAATGCAATCCGTACCATGCTCTAAAGAAGCTACCACCTTTTCCAGCTGGGCTCTGGTGGGATTTTGCAAACGTGAATAGTCGTAGGGATTCTTTCCCCCTACCTCTTGATGAATAAAGGCGGAGCTTGGGTAAATGGGGTAAGATATCGCCCCGTAATGCTCCTCCTTATTCTGTCCTTCCAAGTGTTGACATCGTGTACTGATATGATATGCCATAATTTTTTCCCTCTTTCTTCCTCTATGATAAAAAAATCCCTTTTTTCTTTTCCTGCACACTGTAGCATAAAAAAGCAAAAAGGGATAATGCAAAATATTAAGATTTGGTTATTGCTATATTCTATAGCAAGTATGAATTTTGTTGATTTTGAATATAACAACTTTATTTTCCCGGATCCACCATAGACAGGATATTCATATCCTTATCAAAGGTTACTTCCACCTTGGTTCCGATTTCAATGCCCTGAGAAAGTCCGGAAATGTCGGACTTATCAATCTTGTTCAGCTCATAGTCCTTACCGTCATTTCCCTTAATGCTTACACTGTTCATGGCTGCATCGGTGATGGTTCCCGTAATCACGGTTAAATCCTTCTTTTCCTTGCCGCCTTCTTCCTTCCCCTTTGTTTCAGCAGTAGTGGACTCCTTTGCCTTGGCAGCTTCCGAAGCAGCCTTACTTTCCTTATCTTCGCCCTCCTGGCCGGTCTTTACTTCCGCTGTTGTTGCCGGAGCGCTACTCTCTGTAGTGGACGCCTTCTTTCCGCAAGCTAATATTCCCATAGCCAAAAGTGCCACCAGTACTAATCCTCTTTTTCTCATCTTCAACCTCCTTGAGCTCTATGCATTCGACAGGAACTTATCAATTTTGATGTTCCTATATGCTATTTTCTTATGCGACAAAAACGAAGCAAAAGCTTTTCTTACTCTCACTATACAGGAAGAAGAGGAAGAAATATAAACAAATTCTTTAAAGCTTTCCTAGGATTCTTCTAAAAATGCTCTGCAGGCAGATTCGTCATTCTACTCCGCATACAGGCAAATCTTGCCGCTTTTCAGGGTTTCCGGTATGAAAATCAAACGCTGGTTTCGGGAACCCCGAAACAAAAGCCTAAGATCCTTCTCTTCTAAATGGAACTTGCCATCCACCAGAACGGAAAGCTGAGAAAACAATTCCAAAATTTCTTCCTTCTCACTGCCCTGTCTTTGCATAAGCTCCTCATAGCGGTAACCGCTAAAACACCAAAGATCCTTCTCCGGAAGGCGCTCCTTCATTTTCCGAAGAAGCGGCAGTAGCGCATGAAGATTCTCCGGCACCAAAGGCTCCCCCCCAAGGAGAGTTAAGCCTTGAATTTCCTTTTTATCAAGGGCTTGCAAAATCCTTTCCTCCACTTCCTCCGTAAAAAGTTCTCCAAAGGAGGGATTCCAGGCAGCCTCATTAAAGCAACCCTTACAGGCATGGGGACAGCCGGAAACAAAAAGGCTCACTCGGATACCGGGGCCGTTGGCAATATCAAAGTATTTAATTTCTCCGTAGTGCATATTTCCTCACAGATGTAACACTCTGTCCTTAATCTCCTGGGTTCTGCCCTGGTTCCAGAACTGGGTGCCGATATAGCCGCAGGTTCTTCTGGCAACAGACAGCTGATCCTGATTCTCATTTCCGCAGTTGGGGCAACGCCACTGGAGCTTTCCGTAACTGTCCTCCACAATCTGAATCTCTCCGTCATAACCGCAGGCACAGCAATAGTCGGACTTGGTGTTTAACTCCGCATACATGATATTTTCATAGATAAAATGCATCAGGCTTAAAACCGCAGGAATATTGTTCTGCATATTGGGAACTTCCACATAGCTGATGGCTCCTCCCGGAGAAAGCTTCTGGAAGTCCGCCTCAAAGGCCAGCTTGGAAAAGGCATCAATCTTTTCGGAAACATGAACGTGATAGGAGTTGGTAATGTAGTTCTTGTCCGTGACTCCCGGAATGGTTCCGAAGCGCTTCTTCAAAGCCTTTGCAAACTTATAGGTAGTGGACTCCATGGGAGTTCCGTAAACGGAGTAGCTGATCTTTTCTTCCTCTCTCCACTTATTACAAGAATCGTTCAGCTTCTCCATAACCTTTAAGGAAAATGCTCTTCCCTCCTCTGTGGTATGGGACTTTCCAAGCATCCGTACGCACATCTCATAAAGACCTGCATAGCCCAGAGAAATGGTGCTGTAATTGTTGTAAAGCAGCTTGTCGATCTTCTCGCCCTTCTTCAGTCTTGCCAAGGCACCATGCTGCCACAAAATAGGCGCCACATCGGAAACCGTACCCAAAAGTCTCTCATGGCGAAGCCGTAAGGCCTTGTGGCAAAGCTCCAGCCTTTCTTCTAAAATCTGCCAGAAGCTGTCCATATTTCCCTCGGAGGAACAAGCCACATCCACCAGATTGATGGTTACCACACCCTGATTAAAGCGACCGTAGTACTTGTGGGCACCATTTTCTCCTAAACCTTCCCTGTCCTCTGTTAAGAAGGAACGGCAACCCATACAGGGATACACATCTCCTCCCTTGTACTCCCGCATAATCTTTGCGGAAATGTAGTCCGGAACCATACGCTTTGCGGTACACTGGGCAGCCAGTTTGGTCAAATGATAGTAAGGCGCATCTTCGCTAATATTGTCCTCATCCAAAACATAGATCAGCTTGGGGAAGGCCGGGGTAATCCAAACACCCTTTTCGTTCTTTACCCCCTGCATTCTCTGATGAAGCACTTCTTCGATAATGAGGGCCAAATCCTCTCGAGTCTTCCCTTCAGGAACCTCATCCAAATACATGAACATGGTCACAAAGGGAGCCTGTCCGTTACAGGTCATTAAGGTAATCAGCTGATACTGGATGGTCTGGATTCCGCTCTTAATTTCTTCTTTCAGACGGCGATTTACGATTTTCACAATGATGTCCTCATCCATGCTCTCGCCGGTTTCTTTTCTTTCCGCAATAACCGCTTCCCGAATCTTCTGTCTGGAGATATCTACGAAAGGCGCTAAATGAGAAAGGGTAAAGGACTGTCCGCCATACTGGTTGGAAGCCACCTGTGCCACAATCTGGGTGGTTACATTGCAGGCAGTAAAGAAGCTGTGAGGCTTCTCAATCATGGTCTCGGAAATCACCGTGCCATTTTGCAGCATGTCCTCCAGATTGATTAAGTCACAGTTATGCTCTTTCTGGGCATAGTAATCGGAATCATGGAAGTGAATCACTCCCTCCTCATGAGCCTTTACAATATCCTCCGGAAGCAAAAGTCTTTTAGTTAAATCCTTGGAAACCTCTCCCGCCATATAGTCTCTTTGGGTACTGTTAATGACAGGGTTTTTATTGGAGTTTTCCTGCTTTAACTCTTCATTTGCCTGATCGATCAATGCCAAAATATCATCATCGGTGGAGTTGGCCTTTCTCGCCATCTCTCTCTTATAACGATAACGCACATACTTCTGGGCTACCTCGTAGGCTCTCATTTCCATGATGGCAGTTTCCACCATGTCCTGAATATCCTCTACATTCACCGCGTGACTGGAGGCCTGAATCTTCTTTGCCACAGTCTCCGCAGCAGCCTGAATCTGATACTCATTCATCTGATAGACAGGAGCAACCTCTTTATTGGCCTTCTCCATGGCATGGATAATTTTATAAATGTCAAACTTGACCTCCTTGCCATTTCTCTTAATCACATTGGTCATAATCAAAAGTTCCTTGTCCATCTTAACCCCCATCCATTGCCTTTTTGAAAGAATCGAAGTATGTTTTTACAACAGAAAACACTCCATTCTTTTTATTTAATTTTCCCTCTTTTCCAGCAAAAAAGCCCAAAAAGTCAAGACTTTTCAAGCTTTTCCTATTCTCTATCCTGTCCGAAAAACCAACACGATATAGAATATTCTTATCACGAAAACACAATATCTTGTGAAAGCCTCTCAATCATACGACAAAGGAAGGGGATATTCAATAGGCATTTTCACAAATTTTCTCAGGGCGAAAAATGGGTGGGAAAGAGTCTTATAAGGCTTGCTTTTTAAGAGGTGGAGGGAACAGGCGGGGCACGCTCCCGCTAAGTTCGCCCAACGGGAACGGACACTAAGCGAAAAACGGCATTGCATTTGTTTTTCGCAAGTGCCGACGGGCTCAGATTACCCTGCCTGTCCCCTACCCCCCAAAAAAAGCAAGGCGAATACAAGGAAAACCCTCCATTTTCCATGCCATTTTTTCATGAAATAAAAATTCGTCAAAATGCCTATTGCATTTTAGAAAAGAACGGAAAGGGATTCCTTCGAACTTTAGAAGGTTCTACACCGGAAGTCAGAGAACAAAAAAGCCATTGTGCTCTAAGCATCCTTAGAAACACAATGGCTTTTTAATTTTTCCTTATAATTTAACTGCTTATGCACATCAAACTATAGCTCTTTTTCCTCCCCCGAAAGAACGCTCTGTAGCTTCCTCAGGATAGGGGAAAACAGGGGGCAATCTGAGCCCGCCGGCACTTGCGAAAAACAAATGCAATGCCGTTTTTCGCTTAGTGTCCGTTCCCGTTGGGCGAGCTTAGCGGAAGCGTGCCCCGGTTGTTCCCTGTCCTGTAGGAAGCTATCCGTGGCCTTCTTTACCTCATAAAATTCACCGGATTATACTGCTTTTCATTGGCAATAGTAGTTGCTTCTTCATGTCCCGGATAAACCAAGGTTTCGTCGGGCAGGCAAAATAGCTTTTCTTTAATGCTTTTCTTAATCTCCGCCTCGGAACCGCCATAAAGGTCGGTTCGTCCGTAGGATTCATAGAAAAGAGTATCTCCGCTAAAAAGATAAGGAATTTCCCCCGGTACAAAGTAACATACCGAGCCCTTGGTGTGTCCCGGGGTGGAAATGACCTGCCATTCCTTTCCCAAAAGCTCCAGCTTATCTCCGTCCTGTACCGGAATATACTCTGTAATTGTCACGCCCTCATCCATGCCGGAAAGGTTCCACTGGGGATTTTCCAGCATTTCCTTTTCATCCTTTGAGGCATATAAGGGCACCTCGTACTTTTCCTTCAGCTCTTCCGCCACAAGGATATGGTCAAAATGACCGTGGGTTAAAAGAATAGCCTTTAGCTTCACTCTTTCTTCCGCAATGGCTGAACAAATTCGCTCCGCTTCATCCCCCGGATCAATTAAAACCCCTTCTCCTGTTGCCTTATTCCAAACCAAATAGCAGTTGGTTGCCACAATGCCTACGGTGAGGCTTCGTATATTAAACATCTTACCCCTTTGCCCTTTCTATCTCTATAATTCCCTGAATCTTCTTCAGCTTTCCGATAATATCATTCAGCTCTTCTCTACTCTTAATTTCAAAGCTGATATTAATGGTGGCCTTGCCATTTTTCGCAGTACGGGAATTCATACTGCTGATGTCAATCTTATTGTCCGTAAGAACCTTGGAAATGTCTACAATCTGTCCCATACGGTTATTGGCATAAATGGTAAGCTCCGTAGCATAGCTTTCCTGCTCCGGTCCTCTCTGCCATTCCGCATCAATCATTCTTTTCCGTTCCGCTTCCGGAAGGTTCATCATATTGATACAGTCGGTACAGTGAATGGTAATGCCTCGACCTCTGGTCACGAAGCCCACAATTTCATCTCCCGGCACGGGATTACAGCACTTTGCGTAGCGCACTGCCAAATCATGGATTCCCTTCACCACAATACCGGATTTGGCTCTCCGGATAACCTCCGGCTTATTGGTCATTTCCCCGATATTTTGCAAAATGGTCTTGTCGTCCACCGTCTTGCTTTCCGCCTTTTGTTTGGAATCCAAAAGCTTGGAAATAACCTGAGACTCCTTAATACCCCCTCGACCTACACCGGCTAAAACGCTTTCCCAATCCCGATAGCTGTAACGGCGAAGCACTGCCTCCACATACTCCGGTTTGGTAAGATCCGGAAGATTCAGCCCCTTACTTTTCACATAGCGTTCCAGTAAATCCTTGCCACGGTCAATATTTTCATCCTTTTGCTCGTGGCGGAACCACTGGTTAATCTTATTTTTCGCCTGGGTGGACTTTACAATTTTCAGCCAATCTCTGGAAGGTCCTCTGGAGTTTTGGCTGGTAATAATATCCACTCTGTCTCCGTTATGGAGCACATATTCAATGGGCACCAGCTTGTCATTGACCTTGGCTCCAACCATCTTATTTCCTACAGCGGAGTGGATGGAATAAGCAAAGTCAATAGGGGTGGAGCCCGCCGGAAGATTCTTCACATCTCCCGTAGGGGTAAAGCAGTACACGCTTTCATTGAAGAGGGAAAGGTCGGACTTTACCATCTTCATAAATTCCTTGGAATCGGACTCATCCTTCTGCCACTCCAGAATTTCGCTGAGCCACTTCATTTTCGTCATCTCATTCTCAGTGGCCTTACTTTCAGAGCCGCCCTCTTCCTTGTACTTCCAGTGAGCGGCAATACCGAACTCCGCGGTTCTGTGCATTTCAAAGGTACGAATCTGAATCTCAAAGGGCACTCCGTCCCGTCCGATTACCGTGGTATGAAGAGACTGGTACATATTGGGCTTAGGCATGGCGATATAGTCCTTAAAGCGCCCGGGAATGGGGGTATAGAGCTTGTGAATAAAGCCCAGCACCGCATAACAATCCTTCACCGTATCCACGATGATACGGATGGCAAACAAATCATAGATCTGGTCTATGGTCTTGTTCTGGTTTACCATCTTCTTGTAAATGGAGAAAAAGTGCTTGATTCGTCCCTTAATGTTGGCTCTGATGCCAGACTCTTCGATATGCTCCCGCACCTCCTGCACAATCTTGTCGATTCGCTCTTCCCGGACCTCTCTTTTAAAATGCACCTTCTCCGCCAGGTCGTAATAGACCTCCGGCTCCAAGTATTTCAAAGAAAGGTCGTCCATCTCAATCTTAATCTTACTGATACCCAGACGATCCGCTAAGGGAGAATAAATCTCCAGGGACTCTCTGGCCTTTTCCTTTCGTTTCTCCGGACTCTGGTATTCCAAAGTACGCAAATTATGCAAGCGATCCGCCAGCTTGATGATGATGACCCGGATATCCTTGGCCATGGATACAAACATCTTTCTGAGATTCTCCGCCTGCAATTCAACTTTATCGGTATTTAGATTTAACTGAGTCAGCTTGGTAACCCCGTCCACAAGTACGGCAACGTCCGGATTGAACATTTCCTCTACCTGCTTAAGGCTCATCCCCGTATCTTCCACAACATCATGTAAGAGTCCCGCCGCAATGGTTTCTTTATCCATTTCCAGGTCGGACAAAATGATGGCTACACAGAGGGGATGAATAATATAGGGTTCTCCCGACTTTCTCTTCTGGTCCTTGTGCTGTTCCTTCGCTACCTCATAGGCCTTTTCAATCATGGAAAGGTCGTCTGAAGGATGGTAGGAACGAACATTTGCCAAAAGTATCTTTAAAAGCTCCTCAGGAGGGGTATTATCCCTTGGCCTCTCTAAGGGCTTGTCTTCCTTTTTATCTGTCATACTTACTCCAATCTGTCACTATTCTTGTATTCTACCCTGTCTCCTCTTCCTTGTCAAAATCGAGTTTTTCAAAAAATTTAAGCCTTTATTTGCAGGAAGTTTTAATAAGCCTGTCACAATTCGTACATATCTTTTTTTTATAGTAGAAATAAGAAATATAGTACTATCGGTATAAGATGAAAATGTATAAGTATTCTTCTTTTTTTACAAAATTATAGAGAAAAATTCATACTCTTTTTCTTTCTTGCCGATATACTACCTTGGGCAAAAGGATATTTTCTTTTTGTCCCTTTCTATGAGCAGAAAATGACAGGAGGTCCCTCAGCATGAATATACTTTTCTTTCTTACTCCAAAATGTGACGTGGCATACGTAAAGGAAGAAGACAGTTTGCGAAATACCTTGGAGAAAATGGAGTTTCACCGGTATTCAGCCATTCCCGTATTAAGTAAAGACGGAAAATTTGCCGGCACCCTGACGGAGGGGGATCTTCTTTGGGAAATTAAAAACCAACTGAATCTGGATTTAAAAGAGGCGGAGAAGGTACTGGTAAAGGACATCCCTATGCGAAAGCATTTTGAGGCGGTGGGAATCAACAGTTCCATGGAGGGGCTGGTGGCTCGTTCTCTTACCCAGAACTTTGTACCGGTGGTGGATGATCTGGGGCACTTTATCGGCATTGTAAAACGTCGAGATTTGATGGACTATCTGTACCGCCATGCGGATTTTGTGGCTTTGGATAAGGAAGAATCCATGTTGATAGCGGAGGATGCCTCCTTAACGGGATAAAGCATAAGAAGCAGAACGAAAAATCCACGGGAGAGAAACTCGTTAAAAACGAGATATCGCACACTACCCTAGGGGCACCCGGTAAAACAAGATATTGCATACTACCTGAGGAACACTCGGTAAAAACGAGATACCGCATGCTATGCGAGCGATACTCGTTAAGAATAAAGGAAGAGGAAATCCTAGAACTTTCGGATTTCCTCTTCCTCTTTTTCTCCTGTTTTTTCAATACTGCGAATCAAAACGGTATAGCTGCTTCCCCCTTCCAGGAAAACCTCCACTTCTTCCCCTACGCGCTTTCCCATCAGCGCCTTTCCTAAAGGAGACTGGTTGGAAATTCTGCCTTCAAGGGACTGTCCTCGAATGGAGGTGACCAGGCGATAACACTCTTCCTCTTCATCCTCCGGAAAATACACAACTACCGTGTCATTAATCCCCACTACGCCCTCTTCCGACTTTGTGGAAATCACTTTGGCAAACTTTAATACCCGCTCCAAATAGCGAATCCGGGATTCATTTTGATTCTTCTCTTTCTTTGCAGCATAGTATTCAAAGTTTTCCGACAGATCTCCCTGGGCTCTGGCCTCCTTCACCGCCTCAATCAGCTTCGGACGAATCTCCAGCTTTCTTTTCTGAATCTCCGCCTCGATTTTCCGTACATCCTCCCGGGTTAATTCCTCACTCATCCTATTCTCCTAAAGCTTTATTTTCCTTCGTAGCAAATGAGGGATTCCAGAGAATACTTTTCAAGCTTCTTTCTGCCTTCCAATCCGGCAAGCTCCATCACTACGGAAATCTTGGCTACCTCTCCCCCAAGACGCTCCACCAGCTTGCAGGCAGCCTCCAAAGTGCCTCCTGTTGCAATTAAGTCATCCACGATAACAACCTTGGTTCCCTTCTGGATGGCATCCTTGTGAATCTCCACCTCAGCCTTGCCATACTCCAAATCATAGGCAATGGATTCCGTCTCTCTGGGCAGCTTTCCCTTCTTACGTACCGGCACAAAGCCCTTATGCAACTCATAGGCGATGGCGGTTCCGAAGATAAAGCCCCGACTCTCCAAGCCGATGACAAGATCAAAATCCACATCCTTTAAAGAATGGATTAAGCCATCTACGGAATCCTTCAATCCGTCCGGATCCTGAATCAAAGAAGTAATATCACGGAAAATTACTCCCTTCTCCGGAAAATCCGGAATGGACAATACATAATCTGCTAAATGCTCTCTTTTCATAGTTCTCCCCTCAACTTCTTTATAGCATAGGCCTGAATGGCCGCCACCGTTTTGCTATCCGTCATCTTCCCTTCCGAAATCAATTGCAGTAAGTCCTCCAGCGCCCAAGCTTCCAAAAAGATCTCCTCATCTTCATCGAAGCACTGCTGTCCCTTTTTCAAATCCTTGGCAAGATAAATGGCAATCTTCTCATCCAAAAAAGCCACCGTGGTATTGACCCAAAGAAGAAGCTCCAAATCCTCGCATTTATAGCCTGTTTCCTCCTCCAGCTCCCTCTTTGCACAAAGAAGAAAGTCTTCCTCTTCGCTATCCCGCTTTCCCGCCGGAATTTCCAGGGTAAAACGTGACAGAGCATGACGGTATTGCCGAACCATAAGAAGCCTTCCATCCTCTAAAACCGGAAGTACCGCCGCGGCTCCCATATGATGAATAAAGTCCCAGTGGGTCACATGACCGGATACATCCACCGTATCTTCATAGACCTCCAGCACCGAGCCCTTGTAGCGGAGCTTTCGTTCCAGTAAACGAACCGGAACCTCTTCCTTCTTCTCTTCCTGTTTTTTCTTTTCTTCCATCTTTCAAACACTCCTATTCCGAAAGATTTTGATTTGAAATTCTCTATAAGATTTCCCCTCAAACTTCTTTATTCTAACATACTTATAGGGATATCTCCATGATTTAACGAAAGATTTCCCCCTTCGGATGTCGAAAGAACTCCCTTTAGAAACGAAAAAAAAGGATGAACAGAAGGAAAAGCAACGCTTCCTCTCTTCACCCTTTTGGAAAATCAATTAAGAAATTTCACTTTGGAAAAAAATTGGAAATTCCATTCGGAAATTCCATTTAAAAAATCTCCCCCAAAAAATCCTATAAAGATTAATTTCAGTAATCTTACTTGGAAAACTCCACCTTAGAAACTCCGTATCCCGCCTTGTTGATATGCTCTCTAAGCTCTTCCTCGCTGTGCTCTTCCTTCATCCGCACTTCCGCTGTATGACTGCTTAAATCCACCGTAGCCCAGACACCGGCAATGGCATTTAAGGCATTTTCCACCTTCTTCTTACAGTTTCCGCAATGCATATCGTCTACGGAAATCATGGCTTTAAAAGGATAATGTCCTTCCACCTTGTCGGAAACCTTTACGGAATCCACACTGCATTCTCCTCCGCCGCAACAACCATTTTTTCCTCTTTTAATGACACTTCTTACCGCAAAAACGATAATTACGCCTACCAGTGCCAAGATGACAAAATTTCCCATGCTGTTCTTCCTCTCTGAAAACAAGTTTGGCTTAAATTCATTAGCCTAGTCTAACTTCTTTAGTTTAGTCCCTTGTTTTCTCCTGTCAAGGAATTTTGAAAAATTTTATTTTTCCGCCCGCGACGCACCCTGTCTTATTTTTCCTTTTCTTCTTCCTCTTCCTTCTTCTCTTCCTTATGCACGATAGTCTTTCCGATACGGTGATTCTTGATTTCCGCCACATCGATGCTCAGACCGTCCGTATCCAAGTGCAGGGAAGAGCCATCCTCCGGCACCCTACCGATAATTCCCATAATATAACCGCCGAAGGTGTCCGCAGCCTCTAAATCCAGATGAATCTTCAGGGCTTCATTTACATCTTCCAAATCTGCAGAACCGAGAATACTCCACTCATTTTCGGAAATCTGCTCAATAGGCTCCGGCTCGGGAAGCTCATCCTCTTCGTGCAGGTCACCCACCAAGGCCTCAATCAGGTCATGAAGCGTAACAATTCCCGTCATTCCGCCGTACTCATCCAGTACAATCCCATAGTACTTTCTTTCCTTTTGCATGATTTTGAAAAGATCGGAAACCTTCATATTTTGAGAAATGAAGAAGGGGCGATCCACCGCATTCCGCATAACATTGGGTCTGCTTAAGTCGTTTAAGCGGAAATAGTCCTTGGTATTCAAGACACCGATAATATCGTCATTGTCCTCACCACAGATCGGGTAGCTGGCAAAACGGTTTTCGTGAATGGTATGTCTCCACTGCCGATCCGTATCCTCAATATAGAGCATGGCCACATCCGTTCTGTGGGTGCAAACGTCTTCCACCGTAAGATCCTTAAATTCGAACACATTTTGAATCCATTCATTTTCACTGGACTCAAAGATGCCGCTTTCCATTCCCTCATCGATCATCATCAAAATGTCTTCCTCGGAAACGGCATTGATATCCCTTTCCGGATCGATTTTCAGAAGTTTCAGTACCGCATTGGTGGATGCGGAAAGAAAGAAAACGATGGGCATGGAAATGATGGACACAATCCGTAGCACCGGAGCAATGAAAAGCGCTATAGGCTCTTTATATACCTGCGCCAGGCGTTTCGGCACCAACTCTCCGAAAACAATACTGATATAAGATAGAAGCAGGGTAATCAGTACAATAGAAAGGGGATGCATCATGCTCTCCGTGTTGGGGATGGGAAGCTTTACCAGGAGCTTATCCAAATATCCCGCAAAGCTCTCTGCCGCAAAGGCACTGGAGAGAAATCCCGCCAGAGTAATCGCCACCTGAATGGTGGACAAAAATCGAGAGGGCTCTTCCACTAGCTTCAAAAGATGCTTTGCATTTATGCTTCCGTCCTCCGCAAGCTTTCTTATTTTTCCCTCTCCCATCTGCAAAACCGCAATTTCCGCACAGGAAAAGAATCCGTTAATGAAAATCAGTACAAACAAGAGTATGACTCGACCAAGCATAGCTGTGTTTAAAAATCCTCCTTAACTCCAAAATCCTTGGAATAGTTTTTTGTTCCGGGAATACTCGAAAAATGAACTGCAGAAAAAGGTATAGCGTGTCCTACACACTATACCTTTTTGCTATATGATTCTTAGGACTTCCGTTATCCGCGTCCCCGTCTTCGTCCATGTTCTTCCCCTTCTTGTCTCTTTCCTCAACTGAAAAGAATACAGGCATTATACGGAATCTCCCCTACTTTGTCAAATTTCAAAATACCGGAAGCGTTTCCCCCTCAGGTATTTTAGAAGTATAACGGATTACAAATCCCGTTCTCAAAATTATAACTCCACCGGTATTCCCTTTCGGCAAAGAGCAATACGCCATGACTTTTTCTTGGCTCGGATATAACGAAATTTCAGAAAACCGGCATTTTCCAGATAAGCCTTCAATTCCTTCTCATCATAAAGTCTTGCGCCATGAATTTTCTTAATCATGGAACAACACTTACTTTCCCTATCATGCGTAACCGCCAGAATAAGTACCCCTCCCGGTTTTAAAACCCGATACGCCTCCGCCAAGGCTTTATCCATATTTTTCCAAAAGTAAATGCTTTCAAAACTGGATATGGCATCGAAGCTCTCATCCCGAAAGGGAAGCTTATAAACACTACTTAAGATAACTTCACACCTGTCTTGAGCAATTGCCTTCTCATTCCAACCGGAAGCAATAGAAACAGAAATCGGGGAATGATCAATACCGCTGACATGGGCATCCGGATAGCACTCCAGCCAACGTTCCAGATTGCCGCCTCCCCCGCAGCCCAAATCCAAAATATCCGCCTGAATCGGCAATTCCACAAAAGACATGCCCCAGCGCCCCAGCTTGGCATGCTCTCCATAATTCATTAATAGGCTAATGACTCTCCCAAAAAATCCTCTGGGTTTCGAGAAATTCTGCAAAAGCCCCATGGTCTTCCTCCTGAAATCTTGGGGAATCTTGCTCCTAGCATCCCCTTTTTTCTTTCTAGTCCCTCTTCGCAAGTCTTAATTTATTCGTAAAAATAATTTTATGGGAAAATTAAGGGCTTGTCAACAGGTGGAGGGGGAAGCATGGGGGTAACTATGGGATATTTTTACAGCTTTTCACTTTTAGTCCTACCTACACTGTGTGACATTTTGTCACGTACTGGTTCTCCCCATTTTATATTTAAATCGGCTACAAATTGTAGCCACTTCCATATTCCCCTTTATTCTTCTTGATTATTCCCCCTTAATCACTACATCTTTCCACTTCCCCAAAATCCTTTTTCTTCAGATACTCCTTCAATTTAAACGCACAAAAATAAGGGAAGGTATAAATCTGATTGGCATGTCCCACATTTACATCTCCAAATTTTATACCAAAGGAAATATCCTGATATCTCTTATTGCTAATCAAGGCAGAAAGCGCCTTTGATTGATTGCTATTAGCCTTCACTTCTACCGGAATCAAAGCATTTTGGGTACGCACAAAAAAGTCTTCCTCCAGACTGGCATTTTCCTTCTTATAGTAATAGAGTCCAAAGCCTTGCTTCACAAAAGCCTCTGCAACAAAGTTTTCATACAAAGCCCCCTTGTATACCCCCAGATTCTTATTAACTCTAAGGTCCTCCTGCGCCTCCTCATCCAAGGAAGAAATCAACAGACCGGTATCCATATAATATAGTTTGTATTTGCTTTCTTCGACATTTCCCTTTAAAGGAAGCTCGGGGAATTGGAGGCAGTTACATTCCATGATGATACCTGCATCCTTTAGCCAATCGATGCAACCGCTATATTCCCGGGATCTGGCATTTTTCGCCACTTTATTAAACTGAAATTTCTTATTTTCCTTAGCCAGCTGAGCAGGAATACTGCGATAGACGCTGATAATCTTTGTCTGATCCAAGCCCTCTGCATACTTTCTGACGTCCTCTTCATAGTCCAATCGAATCTGATTCTGCAAATCCAGCGTACCGGAAAATGTTCCTGTCTCCAAATACTGCTTTATTACATCCGGCATTCCCCCAAGGACTGAGTAGGTCAGAAAGAGCTCTTTAAAAATGGAGAGCTCATTCTCGTTAAATGGTTTGTTCTCCAGCATGTGGCTAAGGATACTGTTAACCTGCTCCTCCCTATAACCCTTTGCCCATAGGAATTCTTCAAAGTCCATGGAAAACATTTCATAGTCCGTTTTAGAGCCAACGCTATTACTGTGAATTCTTTTATAATTTATGCCCAGCATGGAACCGCTACAAATCACATCGTAATTTCCATCTCGATGAAAAGATTTCAAGCTGGTAGCCACATCAGGATTTTCCTGTATTTCATCAAAAAGAATAATGCTTTCCTTCGGAATAAACTGAATAGACGGGTCTGCCAAGGTGATATTTCTGGTCACACTTTCCACATCATACCCATCTGCTAAAATCTGCATGAACTTTTTTTCCAGGGCAAAATTGATATAAATGATATTTTTATAGTTCTGTTTTGCAAAATGTAAAATGGATTCCGTCTTTCCTATTTGTCTGGCACCCTTAATAATTAAAGGCTTATGCTTGGCATCCGCCTTCCATTCCTGCAAAAAATCATCTATCTTTCTTTTAAAATACATTTTTCACCCCTCCATAGAGGGATGGTATCACAAAAAAATAGCCACTTCAACGCCTTTCATCACATTTCATGATCCACTTTTCGCCTTTCTCTCACATTTTATGAGCCACTTTTTGCCTTTTTCTCACATTTCATGAAAAAATCTGTAGCTTATCATAACCATAATATGATTTTATTCATTTGCTTCTTCAGCAATTTCTGTATACTCTCTAAGCTTTCTTTGTAACAACCCCCTATCAATAAGTTTCAATGTATACTCTGATACCATTGTTGGTGAAAGACTTCTGCTTAATGCAAACTCTACCACCTCATCATCTTTTGATGCACAAAGTATGACTCCAACACTTGGATTTTCGCTTTGTTTCTTCACTTCTCTATCCAATGCTTCCAAATATAGATTCATTTTCCCAATATATTCCGGCTTGAATTCTCCAATCTTAAGTTCAAAAGCCACTAAGCAGGACAGACCTCTATGATAAAATAACAAATCAATATAGTAATCATGGTTTCCAACCTGTACTCTATACTCATTACTTATAAAGGAAAAATCTTTTCCAATTTCTAAGATAAAGTTGTTCAAATTGTCAAGAATTGATTTCTTAAATTCTCTTTCATTTCC
>CAUSUG010000012.1:0-20485 GCA_963534765.1 uncultured Oribacterium sp. | reverse complement strand
TTGCGAAAAACAAGAGAAACGAAGTTTTTCGCTTAGTATCCGCTACGTGGCGAAGCTAGCGGAAGCGTGCCCCAGTTACAGACCTATATTGTTAAGAAAACTATTTTAATTTTACAGTCCTTTTGTATTGCTTACTTATTAGACAAGTACTCGTGAATTCCCTTTGCCGCCGCTTTTCCTGCACCCATAGCCAGAATAACGGTTGCAGCACCGGTTACCGCATCACCTCCGGCATAAACCGCCTGCTTGGTGGTTTCTCCGTTTTCTTCCTTGGCGATGATACATCCTCTTCTGTTGGTATCCAATCCCTTGGTAGTCTCACTAATCAGCGGATTGGGAGATGTTCCCAGAGACATGATTACCGTATCGCAGTCAATCACATACTCGGAACCGGGAATCTCTACCGGTCTTCTTCTTCCGGAAGAATCCGGCTCTCCAAGCTCCATCTTAATAACACGGATTCCCGTTACCCAGTCATTTTCATCCACAAGGATTTCTACCGGGTTCTGTAAAAGGTCGAAGATAATTCCCTCTTCCTTGGCATGGTGTACTTCCTCCACTCTGGCAGGAAGCTCAGCCTCGGAACGACGATATACTACATGAACCTCTGCTCCTAATCGAAGAGCTGTTCTGGCCGCATCCATAGCAACGTTACCGCCGCCTACAACCACAACCTTCTTTCCGGCCTTCATCGGAGTATCTGAATCCTCTCTGTAAGCCTTCATCAGGTTGTTTCTGGTTAAGAACTCGTTAGCGGAGTAAACGCCGTTAGCTGTTTCTCCGGGAATATTCATAAACTTCGGAAGTCCTGCACCTGTTCCTAGGAACACTGCGTCAAATCCCTCTTCCTCTAAAAGCTCATCCACGGTAATGGAACGTCCTACGAAAACATTGGTAAGAATCTTTACCCCCAGCTTACGTACATTCTCAATTTCAGGGCCAACGACTTTGGTCTTGGGAAGACGGAACTCCGGAATTCCATACTGAAGAACTCCTCCCGGCTCATGAAAGGCTTCGAAGATGGTTACATCATAGCCTAACTTCGCCAAATCTCCCGCACAGGTTAAACCGGAAGGTCCTGCACCGATAACAGCTACTTTCTTGCCGTTGGGAGCTCCTGCCTTGGCTGCCATATAGTTATGTTCTCTTGCCCAGTCCGCTACATAACGCTCCAGCTTTCCGATAGATACGGGCTCACCCTTAATACCGCGGATACAAACGCCCTCACACTGGGTTTCCTGAGGACAAACTCTACCGCAAACCGCCGGCAACGCGGAGGACTCTGCAATAATATCTGCAGCCTTCTCAATATTGCCTTCTTTAATCTGGCTAATGAAATCATTAATCTGAATAGAAACGGGACATCCCACTACACACTTCGGATTCTTACAGTTCAAGCAACGCTCTGCCTCTTCCTTAGCCTCTGCATCGTTGTATCCCAAGCATACCTCATCAAAGTTTCTTGCACGTACCTTCGGCTCCTGTTCTGCCACAGGAACCCTCTTCATCATATTTGCCATAATTCCCCTCCCTTAGTTGCAGTTTCCACATCCGCCATGGGACTTTTCTGCTTCCAAAAGTTCCAGTAATGCTTTACCTTCTTCGGCCTTATAGGTCTGCTGTCTCTTCATCGCCAGATTAAAATCTACCAAATGTCCGTCAAACTCTGGTCCGTCCACACAAGCAAACTTTACCTGGTCTCCAACAACCAAGCGACAAGCACCACACATTCCTGTTCCGTCAATCATAATGGGGTTCATGGAAACAATGGTGGGAATTCCCAATTCTTTCGTGGTAAGGGCGGCAAACTTCATCATGATTACCGGTCCGATGGCAATACAACGGGTATACTTCTTCCCCTCTTCATTTACCAGCTTCTTTAACACATCGGTAACCACTCCCTTGGCTCCGTAAGAACCGTCATCCGTAGTAACATAAACATTCTTAGCCACGGAACGAAGCTCCTCTTCCATAATCAGAAGATCCTTATTTCTGGCTCCAAGAATGACATCCGCCTCAATGCCTCTTTCGTGTAACCACTTTACCTGAGGATATACGGGAGCAGCTCCCACTCCGCCGGCAATGAAAATCAGATTTTCCTTTTTTAACTCTTCCGGGCTTAATTCCACAAGCTCGGAAGGTCTGCCTAAGGGTCCTACAATATCTGTGAAGTAGTCTCCTACTTTCAGATGACTAAACTTCTCTGTAGAAGCTCCTACAACCTGGAACACAATGGTAATGGTTCCCTTTTCCTTATCGTAGTCTGCAATGGTGAGGGGAATTCTTTCTCCCAACTCTCCCAGCTTGGCAATCATAAACTGGCCGGGCTCCGCCTTTCTTGCTACATAGGGCGCCTCCACGTCCATGAGCCAGTCCTTGTCAACGAGATGCTCAACTCTTGTGATCTTGTACATGCTCTCCTCCATGTTTCTTTCCTACGAAAAACGCGTTTCGTAGACCTGTTCTTTCTGATTAGTGTAGCAGAATTTACAGTAAAATTCATCTATAAAACAGCATTTTATTCACAGTACACAAAATCGAAACTTCTTTCTTGTGTAAAGCAAAAAAGGAATGATGTTTTTTTTAGCAATTTTATTGTAGCAAATAAAAAATTTTTTTCCTGTTTTTTATTTATGCAAGACCTTCTTTAA
Organism: uncultured Oribacterium sp.; assembly: GCA_963534765.1. GTDB lineage: Bacteria > Bacillota > Clostridia > Lachnospirales > Lachnospiraceae > Oribacterium. Next base: position 17,834 of record CAUSUG010000012.1, on the reverse strand, counting down.
TAGGCTAATTTCTCGGCAAAGTAAGCCTGCAATTCACTGATAGGAATTCTCACCTGCTCCATACTGTCTCTTTCTCTTACGGTAACCGCATGATCCTCTTCAGACTGGAAATCATAGGTTACGCAATAGGGAGTTCCGATTTCATCCTGTCTTCTATAACGCTTTCCGATATTTCCACGATCATCGTACTCACACATCCAATACTTGGACAATTCCTCGTGAATCTTCTCTGCCCCTTCTCCCAGTTTCTTGGCAAGGGGAAGAACTCCAATCTTAATCGGAGCCAAAGCCGGATGGAAACGAAGGACAGTTCTTTCATCTCCTCCTTCCAATTCCTCCACATCATAAGCCGCACAGAGGAAAGCCAAGGTTACACGATCCGCTCCCAGAGAAGGCTCTACAACATAAGGAAGATAGTGCTCATTGGTCTCGTCATCAAAATACTTCATATCCTGGCCGGATACCTCTTCATGACGGGATAAATCATAATTGGTTCGATCCGCAATTCCCCACAGCTCGCCCCAACCGAAGGGGAAGAGAAACTCTAAGTCTGTGGTAGCCTTGGAGTAGAAGGAAAGCTCTGCCGCCTCATGGTCTCTGGCACGTAGCATATCCGGCTTCATGCCTAAATTCAGAAGCCATTTCTGGCAATAATCCTTCCAATACTCGAACCATTCTAAGTCTGTGTCCGGTTTACAGAAGAACTCCAGCTCCATCTGTTCAAACTCTCTGGTACGGAAGGTAAAGTTTCCGGGGGTGATCTCATTTCGGAAGGACTTTCCGATCTGAGCAATTCCGAAAGGTAGCTTCTTTCGAGAGCTTCTCTGCACATTTTTAAAGTTTACAAAGATTCCCTGTGCGGTTTCCGGACGAAGGTAAACTGTATTCTTCGCATCCTCCGTAACACCCTGGAAAGTCTTAAACATCAGGTTGAACTGACGGATAGGGGTGAAATTGTGCTTTCCGCAGCTGGGACAGGGGACTTCATGGGAGGTAATGAAGTTCTCCATCTCTTCCTTGGACCAGGCATCCACGGAGCCCTCCAAAGGAATATTGTGACTTTCGCAGAAGTCTTCAATTACCTTGTCCGCACGAAAACGCTCACGACACTCTTTACAATCCATTAAAGGATCGGAAAAGCCTGCCAAATGTCCGGATGCTACCCAAGTTTCCGGATTCATCAGAATGGCACAGTCAATGCCTACATTGTACTTGGATTCCTGCACAAACTTCTTCCACCAAGCCTTTTTGATATTGTTCTTTAACTCTACCCCTAAATTTCCATAGTCCCAGGTATTTGCAAGTCCACCATAAATTTCGGATCCCGGATATACAAATCCTCTGGTTTTTGCTAATGACACAATGGTGTCCATGGTATAATTTTTTGGCATTTTTCTCTCTCCAGTCTAATTCTGATTTCCCCAACGTTTCCTTTTACTTCTTCCATCCTACAAAGACTCTTCTCCTTATTCCTTGTAAAATTATCTGTTATTATACATCAAGCCTGAGGTCTTTGGAATATCCACATTCCATACCTGAGGAAACTTATTTAAATAGCCTATAAATACCGGCTTTTTTAACTATAAAACAGGCCTGAAATCGAGGAATAATTCCTCAATTTTCAGACCTGTCGTACAAATTCTTCCCGGATGAATTGAATTTTTACAGCCCTTTAGAAATCAAGCGCCTAGACTTTTTAAGATTCGAAGGCTTTGAAATTGCTTGGGGAAACTTTCTTTACAAAGATAATCCACATTTTGAGAAAAGGATAGAAGGGTTCCCTCCTCCAAGGTAAAGGTATAGAGTCTTCCCAAGGGTACGGATAGAACATGATGCCAGGCATCCTGCACCGACTTACCCCCGGACAATGGCGGTTCCTCCGTATATTCTCCCTCCAGCATCAGCATCCGAAGCTCAAAAATCCTTCTTACCAAGTCATTTTTCAAGCCCTTATGTAAGAGTGCTTTGAGGGAAAGATAAAGAAGCTCCACCATTTGGGGCGCCTCCAGATTTTCCTGTGCCACCAGCTCCGCCAGCTCTAAAAAATAGGCGGCATAGCAGGCCTTCTCCAAATCCTTGGCTATCTCTTCAAAATAGGCATCCACCTCTACAGAACGAAGGGTATACCCTGCCTTTCCTTCCCGTAAATGAAATTTTCCGAAGACAAAGCTACGGCTCCCTGCCAAAAGAGGAGAATTGGGACGTTTTGCCCCACTGGCCCAAACCGTCATTTTCCCCCTCTCCATGGTAAGAAGCTGTAATCGCTTATCAAACTCCCGTAAGCTGTGCTCTGACAGCACCACCCCCCGGAGAACAATTTCCTCTTTCACTGACCCCTTCTACTTTCCTAAAAATACTTTCCACTCTCCTAAAACTGCTTTCCTAAAACTGCCTTTCTTAACTAAGCTTATCCTTGAAAACGCAATCTCTCAGATTTTTCTATCCCAAAAATGCCTTTTACTTCTGCTCCCTATAACCGTACTCCCGTAGATAAGCCGGATTCTCCCGCCAATCCTTCCGGACCTTTACGAAAAGCTGCAGGTTTACCTTGGCCTCCAAAAGGGATTCCATCTGAATTCTGGCACCGGTACCGATATTTTTCAGCATGGCACCGCCCTTTCCGATAATGATGCCCTTGTGGCTGTCCTTTTCACAGACAATGGTGGCCTTCACATCCCAGATTCCGTTTTTCCTCTCCCGCATACTGTCCATCAGCACTGCAATACCATGGGGAATTTCCTTATCCAGCTTATAGAGTGCCTGCTCTCGAATCAGCTCCGCCGCAATCTCCCGCACCGGCTGATCCGTGATGGTTTCCTCGTCGTAGTAGCGAGGGCCATAGGGAAGCAAGTCAAAGAGAATGTCCTTTAACTCTTCCAAGCCCTGACTCTTATAGGCGGAAATTCCTACGATTGCGGCAAAGTCCAGCTCCTTTTCGTAGTCTTCCTTCTTTTTCAGGAAGGCATCTTCGCCCCCTAAGAGGTCCAGCTTGTTTAAAACCAGAATAATCTTTCGCTTGCTATGCTTTAGAAGAGAAAGTATCTGCTCTTCCTTTTCTCCCTTTTGTTCGGTGGCATCCACAATATAAAGAACCAGGTCTCCATTTCCCAAAGCCTTTTCCGCCACGGATTCCATGTAAACGGACAGTTGATTTTTCGCCTTGTGGATTCCGGGAGTATCATGGAAAACAATTTGTCCCCTCTCCTCATCATACACCGCCATAATTTGATTTCTGGTGGTTTGGGGCTTTTTCGAAGTTATGGCCACCTTCTGACCAATTAAGGCATTGAGAAGAGTGGACTTTCCCGCATTGGGAAGCCCTACAATGGAAACAAAGCCGGATTTCACCGGTCCTTCCTCTACTTTTACTTCTTCGCCTCTTTCCTTGGCAAAAAAATCATCAATTACAGATCCCATCGCTTTACTCCCTTCCCTTTCAGACTAAATGCCTTATGTTTTTTATTCCCGTCTATTAAATCTCTTCCAGACTTTCAAAAGCAGCCTTTGCCTTTTCCAGCTCGCCCTTATTGCCTATAGCACATAGAGACTTTTCTTGGAAGGCTCTCTTGATATAAGCCGAAAGATTTCGGATATCCTTCTCCTCCACATCCAAAAGTTCATCCCTTTCTCGCTGCAAGTCTTCCTGTGTAAGCTTGGAAAGATAACAGCTCAAGCCCAAAAGGAACTTGGTATAGGCGGACTTTGGCATATCCAGTTCGGAAATGGCTCCGATGACATATTTGTTTAACTCCAATTCCGTAGCCTTAAAGTTTTCCAGATACTCTGCCACCTTACGATATTGTTCCAAGGTTCTCTGCACATGGGGATCCCTGTAGGAAACCATGAAACTTTCTCCGTTTCGGCCAAAACCGCACATAGCCCCATAGGCATTTCCCTGCTCTCGAATATTCTTCCAGAGGAAATCGTAGGACAAAATTACCTTTAAGACCTTAAGGCTTCCGGTATAGGGGTAAGCCGCCCCTTGGAAGGAGCCTGCGGAAGCCACATAGTTCACCTGGGAAGTGGTACTGAAGGCTTCCCTACGCTCTTTTTCTCCTTCGAACTTTGTTTCTCTCCAATCTTCCTTTTCCGGAAAACGTCTTTCCAAGAAATCTGTAAGCTCTTTCTTTTCCTTCTCGAAAATGCCGATATCTCCCCCTGCTGCAAGGAGCAATCTTTCTCCGCTAAAAATTTTCTTGGATAGAGCTGTAAGCTTTTCTCCTAAAGCCTTGGGATCCTTACGAAAATCCTCTTCCAGCCTCTCTAAGAAATGCAGGTAGGCAATTCCCTTAATCTGCTCCTGAAAATGAGAGCTTGGGGAGAAGCCGGACATGGCACGAGTCACAGCATAGCTGTGACCGGAGCCCTCCAGACGCATTCTTTCTCTGGACTTTGCTTCCAGAAGAATCTCGGAAAGGCGCTTTTCCTCCTGATAAACCGTTCGAAACAGCATTTCCTCCAGATACTCTACCGCATTTTTTAATTCTCCCTGTAAAAGCTTGAAGTCCAGAGCCAAGACACCGGTGTACCGATCCTTCTCCACAAAATCCGGGTAAGCCGTTAAATCCACGCTAAAGCCTCCTGTATGGAGGTAAATCTCAGAATTAAAATCCTGAAAACGGTAATTTTCCGTATCCATATAGGCAAGACAGGTTCTTAAGAAGGAAAGGTAGGACAGTTCCTCCTCACTAAGGCCGTCAGTGTGGAATTGCAGGCGAAGGTACAGAACCCCCTTAGAGTCTCCGGGCACCAAAATCAATTTTCTGCCGCTAAGACTTTCCTCCTGATAGGGGTAGGACTCCGCTTCCCTCTTGATATCCTTTCTGGAGAGTACCGGCAGAGTCTTTAAAGCTTCCTCTGTATTTCCTGTCTGCTGGTATAGGGTAAGCTCCTCTTTTACTTTTTTGATCTGTTCTTTTTCTTCCGGAGAAAATGCCTGCCATCTGGCCTGAAGCTCCTCTGAAAGCTTCTTTTCCTTCTGCTCTGTCATCCCCTTCTTGGGTAATAAGCGGAGGAGGGAGGAATGGGGATTGTTCAGGAAATTTTCCTTTAAGAGCTTTTCAAAATAGCCCTTTTCCACCTCTTCCATCAGCTCCTTATAAAGAGCCTCCGCTTCCAGATAAAGCCAGGGCTTTCCTCCGTAGAGCCAGGAATCCAAAGCGCTTAAGCTGTAGACCAATCCCTTAGGGGTATTCCCGTAATCCGCCTCCTTGTACTGGAAGGCATCATGGTGAATGGCCGCCAAGATGGTCTTATGGTCTAAACCATTTTCCGCGGCATCCAAAAAGCAATCCTGAATCAGCTGTAGAAACTCTCCGGCTCTCTCTTCGGAAACATTCTTACTGATAACGGAAAAATAGTGTTGTAAAATGCCGTCGGAATAGCCTCCGAAAACATCTTCTCCCAAACCTGCTTCCAGTAGCTTTTGCTTTAATACCGCTCCGGGGCCGGAAAGCAGGGCATGATCCAGATAAGAAAATGCCATAGACTTCTTCGCATCCTGTCCTGCATCCAAAACAAAGTTGTAGGAAAGATACGCCTTATTTTCGATACTATCCTTCTCCGAAATAGGATAGTATTGGCTTTCCTCCACCATTTTCCCGAAGGGCTGCTGCCGGGCAATTTCGGAATGGGGGGAAATTCTTTCAAAGTCCTGAAGATATGCCTCATCAATCCAATTTAATTTCTCCTCCATATTCATATCTCCATAGAGGATAATGAAGGAATTGGAGGGATGATAAAAACGCTGATGGAAGGCCTTGAAGGCATCATAAGTTAATTTCGGAATGTCCTCCGGATCTCCTCCGGACTCATTGCCGTAGGTAGTATCCGGGAAAAGAGAATGGAAGGTATAGCGTTCCAGCACGGACTCCGGGTCGGAAAATGCTCCCCGCATCTCGTTATAAACTACGCCGCTATAACACAGCTTTCCCTCTTTGTCCAAGGTATAGTGCCAGCCCTCCTGCAAAAAGGTTCGGTAGTTTTCCAGGCAGTTTGGATGAAAAACCGCATCCAAATATACATCCATCAGATTTTGGAAGTCCTTGTCATTCTGGGAGGCCACCGGATAAACGGTTTTGTCCGGATAGGTCATGGCATTTAAAAAGGTCTTTAAGGAGCCCTTTACCAGCTCCACAAAGGGATCCTTTAAAGGAAACTTCTTGGAACCGCAAAGCACGGAATGCTCTGTAATATGAGCCACTCCGGTGGAATCCTCTGCAGGGGTTCGAAAGGCAATACTAAAGACCTTGTTGTCATCCTTATTCTCCAAGCATAAAGCCTTGGCGCCGGTCTTCTTATGCTCATAGACTCGTGCCATGGTTTCCAGCTCTTTAATCTCTTTTTCTTCTATAAACTCATATGCCTTCATCAAAATATCTATTCCTTTCTAAACTACCGAATTTTTCCCTGATATATCTACAGCTTACAGTAAAGCCTCTCTACAGTTTTTGGAAAAGCCTGTTTACAGCTTATGGCAAAGCCTCTCTACAGCTTATGACAAAGCCTTTCTCCGAAGAGGAACAGGGCCTCTCGAAAATAAAGATGAGGTCTTAAGGCAGGGTCCTCTACCGAGGGAAAGCCCACAATACTGACTTTCTGTGAAGCTTCCACCTTCCCTTCCTCTCTCTGCTTCTTTAGAGCCTGTTCCGCAAAATGGCTGGCTCTGAATATCTGATACTGGGAACTCACAATGCCGATTCTGATCTCCTTATCAACTGAATCCTCCCTGCTCTCCGGCCCTTCGGACGTCTCTGTTTTAAGCTCTTCCTCCGAATCAAAAATCTCATCCGAATCCAAGTCCTCTTCATAGTCCACAACTTGATTTTCCTGGGCTGCCAATCTTTTCCGGACTTCTTCCCGACGCTTTTGTCGAAGATCCTCTTGCGCCTCGGAGCCTTCCTGATTCTGCTCCCCTTGGAAAATGCTTTCTATTCCGTAGGAAAGCTTTTGCTCCGTAGTTTTAGAGTAAAACTCCATCAGCATAGCATCGGCGGGAATCCCCATCTTCAGCATACTTTGGTACATCACGCTGGCTTCCGCACTGGCACTGTTCCTTCCCCTACCGCCGGAAAGCACAATGGTTGCGGAAGGATTCTCCTGATAGCATAAATCCGCTCTTTCCAGGCGGTTTTGAAGGAGTGGAGTAATCTTATTGTTTTCCAATTCCGAACCCACCACCAAAATATATGAAAGGGGATCCTTCCACTGCCCGTAGTGAAATTGGCTTAAATACCCGATAAGATAAGTGAAAAGCAGGAAAAATATGCAATAACTGCTTAAGCAAAAAATCCGAAAGCGAAAAAACAAGGGTTTCTTTCGTAAACGCTCCGGTGCCTTATAGACAAATGCCATCAGGAGATGGAGAGCTCCCAAAAGAATCCAAATCCAAAGGAAGGAAAGATAGGAAGCAGTGGTCCATAAAAAGCCAAAGTAAAAAAAACATCCTAAGGCTAATATTATAAATATAATTCCCATATCCTCTCCTTTCCCGACTTTCTCTTAAAAATTCTTTCTCCCTTAGAAGCCTTTTCTCTTTAATGAACTGTTCTCTTTATTGTAGTTTCTCTTTTGTAGTTTCTCTTTTGTAATTTCTCTTTATTGGAGTTTTCTTTATTTGTCTTCGATTCTTCTTAATACATCCTGGGCTTCAGGAAGTACCGAAAAACGAATCTTTAAGTTCTGCTTGGAATGGGGACAGGATTCCAGTGCTTCTTCGGTATCCGCGTCCTCCATGCCTAAAACTTCCGTGTCCAAGTTATCTCCGTTTGGCTTCATAATGGAAATACTCTCTCCCACAGAAAACTTATTTTTCTGCTGTAGAAAGGCAAACTCTCCCTCCACCTTTTCCACTGTTCCCAGATAAATAGCTCCTGCACTATAGCTGTTGTTGCCATAAATCTGATCCTCTTCATCCGGTCTGCCATAGTAGAAGCCGGTGCTATAGTCTCTAAAGGTACATTTCCGGATTTCTTCCTCATAAATCGGAAGCTTTTCCTCATACTTTTTCGGATCCTCCAGGTAATCCTGAATAGCCACCTTGTAGGTTCTGGCCACGGTAGCCACATATAGCTCCGTCTTCATTCGCCCTTCAATCTTTAAAGAATCCACTCCCGCCTCAATCAGGTCGGGAATATGGCTAATCATATTCAGATCTTTGGAATTAAAAATGTAGGTTCCCCTATCATTTTCAAACACCGGATAATACTCTCCCGGGCGCTTTTCTTCCATCAAAGAATACTTCCAGCGACAGGGATGGGTACAGGCTCCCTGGTTAGCATCCCTTCCGGTGAAAAAGCTGGAAAGCAGACACCGGCCGGAATAGGACATACACATTGCTCCATGCACAAAGGCCTCGATCTCCATATCCTCCGGGATATGGTCTCTGATTTCCTTAATCTCTGCCAAGCTTAGCTCTCTCGCACAAACCACTCTCTTTACACCCAGCTGATGCCAGAAACGGAAGGTTTCATAGTTGGTATTGTTGGCCTGAGTGGAAATATGAATCTCCACTCCCGGCATCATTTCCTTTGCCAAAAGGAAGGCTCCCGGATCCGCAATCAATACCGCATCCATCCCCACTTCCTTTAATTCGGAAAAGTACTCTCGCATAGGCAGTAAATCCGCATTGTGGGCCAAAATATTGGCGGTGACATAGACCTTTACCCCTCTTTCATGGGCATAGTCCACCGCTTCCTTCATCTTCTCCAAGCTGAAGTTCTTGGCGTTGGCCCGGAGGGAAAATGCCTCCCCTCCCATATAGATGGCATCCGCCCCATAGTGAATGGCGGTTTTCAAGCCCTCCATGGACCCCGCCGGAATTAACAACTCAACTTTTCTATTCATAATCCTACTTTCTACTCTATGTACTGATGAACTCATTGCATTTATGAACTCACTGTATTTATGAATTCTTTGTACTGATTCTCTCTTTGTACTGATTCTCTCTTTGTACTGATTCTCTCTTTGTGCTGATTTTCTCTTTGCACCAATGAACTCAATGCACCAATCTTCCTACTGCTTCACTCTATGATTTCTTGACGGAAAGACTTACTCCGTCTCCAATAGGTAAAATGGAAGTCTCCAGACTTTCCTCCCTTTGCAGAAGCCTCAGGAACTCCCGCATCCGCTTGTGAATCGTTCTCTGTCTTCTTTCCAAATAAAAGCGACTCTCCAACAATAATTCTCCCTGTAGAATATTGTCACAAAAGAGTATACCACCGGGAGACAAGAGTTTCAAAATAGAAGGAAGCCAAAGAGGATATTGAGCCTTGGCCGCATCCAAAAATACAAAGGAAAACTGCTCTTTCTTTTCCAAAAGCTCCTCCAAAATCCTGCTGCCGTCCCCTTCCAGTAAGTTGATTTTATCCTGATAAGGACTTGCCCCGAAGTTCTGTTTCGCCTTTTCGATTCTGGGCGAAAAATTCTCCACCGTTACAATCTCCCCTTCTCCCCCTAAGGCATCCATCATCACCAGGGCGGAATAGCCTACTGCAGTCCCCAATTCCAAAATTTTAGGCTTTTTTTTCGTTTTCAAACAAACACGAAGAAGCGCTGCGGTTTCCTCCCGTAAAATAGGGACGGCCTCCGATAGCGCTTCCTTGCGAATCTCCTCCAGGAAAGCAGTTCTTTCCGGGAGGAAGGATTGTATAAATTGGCTGATTCTGTCTTTTTTATCCAAAGTACTTCCTATTCATTTTCATTTCCGCCACCGATTTCCTGATCCTCTCGGCTTTCCTCGGTGCTCTGGTCTTCCGTCTCAGTAACTAAGTTTTTATCGCTTAATTCCTGATTCTTCTTTCCCTCCTCTGTAATACTGTCCAGCATTTCCACCTGGGTCATGGCTGTACTCAGAGTGTATTTTCCCGGAAGCAACTTACTGTGGTAAAGCTTGGCTTTCAGGGCAAAGGCCTGGGCATTTTGAATCAAACCCAAAGACTTGGCGTTTTCTCCCACTTCCTTCCAGGACTCCCCCTCCTGAATATCCAAGGTGATTTCCCTTCCCGGTGAGGCTTCCATGGCATGGTCATACATAAGACCATGGCCATAACGATAGGCAACTTGTACCCCCTGCAAAATCAAAAACAAAAGAAATACGAGAAAAAGAAAGCGTACAGATACACTCATCAAGATTTGGGTAAATGCCCTTAAGAAGCTTCTTTTCTCCATTTTCCGTTTATACCTCCATAATTACCGGTAAAATCACAGGATTTCTCTTAATCTTCTTCCAAAGGAAGTCGGACAATCCGTCCTTAATCTGGGTCTTAATCTTGCCCCAGTCGCTGACATGGGTGCAAAGGCAGTCGTCCACCACATCCTGCACTGCCACTCTGGCTTCTTCCATTAAGTCCTCAGACTCCCTCACGTAGACGAAGCCTCGTGAAATTAAGTCCGGGCCTGCCATCAGATGTCCTGAATATTTTTCCAGGGTAAGAACCACCACAATGATTCCGTTCTGTGCCAGATTCTGACGGTCTCTCAGCACGATATTTCCTACATCTCCGATGCCCAGTCCGTCTACATAAACACCGCCGGCCTGCACCTTTTCTTTGATGCTGTAGCTGACTTCTTCTCCATTTGCCGTGAACTCCAGTACATCACCGTTGTCCAGCATCAGGCACTTATCCTTATCCACACCGACAGATTCCGCCAGCATTGCTGCAGATCTTCTGTGATGGAACTCTCCGTGGAAAGGCACTGCATACTTGGGCTTAACCAAGGAATATAAGAGCTTTAAGTCCTCTGCACAGGCGTGGCCGGAAACATGGGTATCCTGCATAATCACCTTGGCATGGAGCTTACATAGTTCATTGACTACTCTATCCACCGCCCGCTCATTTCCGGGAATGGGGTGAGAAGACATAACCACCACATCATTGGGGCCAATGCTGACCTTCCTATGCATGCCGCTGGCCATACGAGACAGAGCCGCCATGGACTCTCCCTGGGAACCGGTGGTAATCAGAACCGTCTGCTCATCGGGATAATCCTTTAAATTCTCAATGTCAATGAGGGTTCCCTCCGGAATATGAATATACTCCAGCTCGGAGGCCACAGAGATAACATTCACCATGGAACGTCCCTCTACTACAACCTTCCTCTTGTACTTTGCGGCAGTGTCGATAATCTGCTGCACACGATCCACATTGGAGGCAAAGGTAGCCACAATAATTCTATTGTTCTGATGCTCTGCAAAAATCAAATCAAAGGTTCTTCCCACTGTCTTTTCAGACATGGTGAATCCCGGCTTTTGGGCATTGGTGGAATCGGAAAGCATGGCCAGAACGCCGTTCTTTCCCAGTTCCGCAAAGCGCTGTAAATCTATCTGATCCCCGAAAACAGGAGTGTAATCCACCTTAAAGTCTCCGGTATGGATAATCACACCGGCAGGAGTGGTAATCGCCAAGGCAGCCGCATCCTGAATAGAGTGGTTGGTCTTTACGAATTCCACCTTTAAATCTCCGAAGTTCACGGATTGACCGAACTTCATGGTCTTCATCTTGACCAGCTTATCCAAGCCGTTTTCCACAAGCTTTCTCTGAATCAAAGCCAGAGTGAGCTTCGTGGCATAAATCGGTACATTAATCTGCTGTAAAACATAGGGGAGAGCACCGATATGGTCCTCATGGCCATGGGTAATCACAAAGCCCTTCATCTTATGAATCTTGGACTTGATGTAGCTGATATCCGGAATAACCAGATCAATTCCCAACATATCATCTGTAGGGAAGGCCAATCCGCAGTCCACGATAATCATGGTATCCTCTGTCTCAATGGCAGTGATGTTCATACCGATTTGATCCAGTCCCCCCAAGGGGATTACCTTCACAGAGCCCTGAAAACTGTGCTTCGGCTTTCTTCCCTTTGCCTTACTTTCCGATACCTCCATGGTTCCGGTGAGCAAGGGAAAATGCTCCGGGCTGTAAACCGGTTTGTCCTCCTCCCTGCCTCTTGGTCTTAAGGGATTTTTTCTTGGGGTTGGCACGTTCATCATCCTGCTTTCCTGCTTCGCCGTTGCTCTGGCATTGGCTGTTCTGTAATTTCTCTTTCCATCGGTACTTTTGGATTTTCCGATCTGACTCTTGTGTACATTTACGATACGATGAGCCCCTTCTACCTTCTTCTTTTCACTGTTGTTGCTGTTTCCGTTATTTCCTTCTTTCATTCTATTCCTTTCTTAGTCTATATTCGTTTGTATTTATGTATGTTTCTTTAAATTCGTGTTTTAATATTTTCTTGCCCCTACTCTCTCGGGCTTTTCTTAGCTTAATGAGAACTTTTCCAAGTCCGACTCTATCTCTCTATGGTAATATCTTCTCCGGAAAGTAACTCTGCGAAAATATCCATAATGCGTTCCGCCTCTTCTCCTTCCGCAAAGCTGAAGTCCGCTTCTTCGTCCTCAGGTGCAGATGTGTCCTTCATCACATAGCAAACGCCGTCTTCCCCTTCTTTGGCATCGGTAACCAAAATATAGGTCACTCCCTGTACCACAGTTTCCTCCAAAATCTCCAACTCTAAATCATCTTCTTCTGAACGTAAACGAATTCTTCCGCCTTCCATTTTACCCTTCCTCTCTGTTTCGAAGGTAATCCTCTAAAATTACCTGAGCAGCTACCTGGTCTAAAACTTCCTTTTGTCTATCCTTGGGAACTCCGTTTTCCCGCAAAATTTCTTCCGCTTCCATGGTACTGAGCCTTTCATCATACAAATGTATGGGAAGCTCTATTTTTTTCTGCAGCATTTCCTGAAAGGCCAGAACCCTTTCTACCCTTTCTCCCTCACTGCCATCCATGTGACAGGGATAACCCAGAACCAATTCTTCTACCTGATACTCCTTACAGGTCTCCAGAATTTCTTCTACGGTCTTTCGTAATTTTCCTTCTCTTTCCCGCCAAATGGTTTTAAGAGGCTGAACAATGAGACCCAAAGGATCAGTGATGGCGAGCCCCACTGTTTTGGATCCGTAATCTAATGCCAAAATCCGCATACTACTCCTACTGAAACTGAAGAAAAGGTCTCTCCGGAACTCCAGACAGACCAAAAAAGCTTATGACTTTTTTAATTTACTCTCTACATAATTCCGCATCAACTCTTCCAGGAGTTCATCCCGCTCTACCTTATTAATCAGGCTTCTGGCCCCCTTATAGCTGGTAATATAGGTCGGATCTCCGGACATAATGTAGCCCACTATCTGGTTAATAGGGTTATAGCCCTTCTCTGTTAACGCTGTATAAACTTCCTTTAATACCTCTGATGCCGCCAAACTGTTCTGCACCGGTTTAATAATCTGGGTATGGTTCATTTCATTATTCATAAAAACACGTCCCTCTCAAAACTTGCCTTATTCTATCTCATTTTTATCGATTTCGCAAGTCCGCTTTCCTTACTTTCTTTTTACAGTCCCCATGATTTCCTACACAATATGACGACAAAAAAAGGCCAAAGAATAAGTTCTTTAGCCTCTTTTTCCTACTCCCGCTTCGATGTCTTTTTCGAAAAGTATCGATGATTTAGGGAAATGTTCTATTAGCCTTGGAATTTTGCTGCGGATTCTCCTGCGATTTTTCCAAAAACAGTAAAGTCTGCAACAGCATTTCCTCCTAAACGGTTAGCTCCGTGTACGCCTCCGGTAACTTCTCCTGCCGCAAAAAGTCCGGGAATTGCATTGCCGTTCTTATCCAAAACCTCAGTGACTTCATTAATGCGCAGTCCTCCCATGGTGTGATGTACGCCGGGAGTTACCTTAATAGCATAGAAAGGTGCCGTATCCAGTGGGTCCGCAAAGCTGGTTCTGCCAAAGGCAGTATCTTCTTTCTTTGCTACACTTTCGTTCCACTCAGTAATGGTCTTTTCTAAGGCATCCTCAGGAACCCCCATAGCCTTGGCAAGGCTCTTGGCATCTTCACCGGTCACAGTATATCCGGATTTAATATAGCCCTGAATGACTGCGGATTTCTCCACCATCTTATTATCAAGCACCAGGTATACCTGAGAATTGGTCTGCTCAATCTCTGCCTTGGATACCGCATCTCTGGTTCCTACCTCGTCGGTAAAACGAAGACCTTCCTGATTCACCAGAATAGCACCGTCTCCTCTTAATCCCTCTGTAATCAGGTGGGCATCCGTAGTAGTAACAGTCGGATGAATCTGAATCTGATCCATATCTACGGTGTCCGCTCCAACAGCTTCCGCCATGGTGATTCCCTGTCCCAAAGCACCGGATGCATTTGTGGACATATAGCCCTTTAAGCTTGGCTGGTACTTTTCCACCATCTCCTTATTAGCTGCAAAACCGCCGGTAGCTACAATAACCACAGGAGCTTTAACCTCTACGGAATTGCCGGAGCTGCCCTTGGCCTTTACACCGGAAATCTTTCCATCCTCTGACTTGGTAATTTCTTCCGCAGTTACGGAAGTCAGTAAGGTAATCTTATCCCGTTTTTTCAGATTCTCCTCTAAAATAGGAATCATGTAAGAACCTACCGCAATAACCTTTCCATTTTCATCCACAGGACGATGAATTCTCTTTACGGAAGCTCCTCCAAAGGAACCTACATTATGAATGGTCATTCCTAATTTTTCCAGATAATCAATAGCCGGACCGGATTGTTCGGCCAATACCTTGACCAAAGTAGGATTGTTCTTGCCTTTTCCTCCCACCATGGTATCCAATTCCATCAACTCTACGGAATCAAAATATCCTTCCGGATTGGCCTGATAAGCGGCGTATTGTTCCTTTACCTTTGCCGCTAAGGCGGTAATGGTTTCATTGTCACTGTACTTTTCCGCAGCTGTCGCCAGGGTTTTCTCTACACCCGCTCCTTCTTCAAAGCTATTCTCGTTCTGCCACTTGGTCGCAGCCGCATTCATACCTCCCGTTGCACGGATAGAGTTTCCTCCCACCATGGCCTGGCTTTCCAAAATCACAACGGATTTTCCCAAATCCGCTGCGGTAATAGCAGAAATCATTCCTGCTCCGCCGGCACCGATGACTACCACGTCCGCCTCAAGATTCTGGTCTTTCGCAGGTTCTGCATTACTGCTTCCGCCACTGGGAGTGCTAAACTTATCTGTAGAGAAGCCCATTTCCTTAATCGCCTGCTCTACACCGGTACGGAGAGCCGTGCTGGATACGGTTGCCCCGGCAATACCGTCCACGTTAAAGCTTTGCTGTTCCACCATCAAAGCCGGAAGAGCTTCCACTGCTTTACTTCCGATACCCTGGGTTTCAGAATTGCTTAAGACATTTACCCCATACAGTTTATCCGCATCTGCGGTGACCTCCAATGTCATGTCTCCTCCGAAACCGGCTACAGTAACCTTCTGTGTCTTTGCCGTATCCGGAGCGTCCACCTTTCTCGCCTGTTCTGTATTCCAAGAACGAATCCCTAAAATCACAGCACAGAGAATACCGGCGAGAATCACCAAGTAAGATAAAAATTTCTCGTTCTTCATGCTACTCCTCTACTCCTAAAAAACTCCTACTTTTGCATCGTTATATTTATAACATAAATCTTCTTATTTTGACTATTAGCAAAAACTCGCGGAAAAATAAGTATTTTCCGCGAGTTTCTATCAATTTTTACAAATTTACAATATATAGGCAAGAATATACTTCTTTTACGCCTTTTTCTCCTCTACAAACTGTAAAAGAAGCTTTTCGGAGCGATCTACGAATTGCTTCATCTCTTCTCCGTTCAGGCTGGCATTTTGAATACGGGCAAGGTCATAAATCTGCTCTTCAAGAAGCTTTCCTTCCTCTGTTTCCAAAAGAGCCTCATGCTTCAAAAGATAATCCACTAAAGGATGCTTTTCATTTAACACCAAACTCTCCTCCAAAGGAAGTTCTCCCATGGGCATACCGGAGATAGCATACATTTTCATCATCTCCTGCATTCTTCTGGATTCCTCGGAAATGGATAGCAGCGCAGCCGGTGTATTTGACAACAGCCTTTCCAGTTTAATCTTCAGCTTATCCTTTGCAAGATTCTTTTGGAAGCTCTTTTCCAATTTTTCTGAAAGGCTTTGAAGATTTTTCTGTTCCTCCTCGGAAAGCTTCTCCTGCATAGCCTCCTGGAAGTCCGCATCGATTCTTTGGAAACGAAGCCCTTCATTTTTCGCTTCTAATTCAGTAATAAAGGCAGAATCGATTCTTTCCGTGAGGTAAACCGCTTCCTTCTTATGCTCTTTAAAGATGCGAATATACTGGCTCTGGGCTAAGGCATCGGAAACATAGTAAACTCTTTGGACCTTTTCCTCCTGTTTTTCCGCATCGCCGGACTGCTCCGCGGTACCGCTTTCATTTGTATTTTCATCGGAAGCCTGCTTCTCCTTCTGCTGACGCTCTTCAGAACTCTTATCTCCGGTATTTTCGGAAACAGTCTCTGAACCGTCCTTCTTCTCCTTAAGCTCCGGTAAGGTCAGATACTTATCCTCTAAATCCTTAAACAGGATATAGTCCTTCATTTTCTCTGCAAATTTCTCATCTCTAAGAATACCGTACTTGATAAAGGGAGAAATGTCGTCCCAATACTTCTCATAATTCTCTCGATCTGTCTTGCATAAACCGGAAAGCTTCTCTGCCACCTTTTTGGTAATGTAATCGGAAATCTTCTTGACAAAACCGTCATTCTGCAGCTGAGAACGAGATACGTTCAAAGGAAGATCCGGACAATCAATCACACCCTTTAAAAGAAGCAGATACTCGGGAATGACCTCTTTAATGTTATCCGCAATAAAGACTTGATTGTTATAAAGCTTGATAGTTCCCTCGATGGATTCATACTCCGAATTAATCTTTGGAAAATACAGAATTCCCTTCAAATGATATGGATAATCCATATTCAAATGAATCCAGAACAAAGGCTCCTTATAGTCATGGAAAGTCTTACGATAAAAGTCCAGATACTGCTCTTTTGTCACAGACGAAGGAGACTCTCCCCAAAGCGGATGGATTTCATTCAGGAGTACGGGGCGCTTTTCAATCTTCAGCCTTGCCTCCGTTTTTTTCTCCTCGCCCTTCTCGTCCTTTTCTACCTTCTCCGGAATCTCTTCCAAAACAACATCTCCGGGAAGCTTTTCAGAGGCCAAAATTTCCTGACTGTCCTTAGGAAGCTTCTCCAGATAAATTTCAACCGGCATAAAAGAACAATACTTTTCAATAATGGAACGCATTTCCCATTCATTGGCATACTTTAAGCAGTCATTGTTCAAATGAAGGGTAATCTCCGTACCGTGAGAAGACTTACTGCCTTCCGTCATGCTGTAATCCGTTCCGTCATCACAGGACCAATGCACCGGCTTTGCGTCCTTTTTATAAGAAAGGGTTTCGATTTCTACCCGATCGGCAACCATGAAAGCAGAGTAAAATCCAAGACCGAAATGGCCGATAATCTGATCACTGTTGGCTTTATCTTTATACTTTTCGATAAAATCCGCTGCACCGGAAAAAGCAATCTGCGTAATATACTTTTCTACTTCTTCCTCCGTCATACCGATACCGTTATCCTTAAAGCAAATGGTTTTAGCATCAGGATTCACGATAACGCTTACCCGGCCTTTATAGTCTGCCGGCTTCTCCCATTCAGAAATTAAGGCAAGCTTTTCCAACTTCGTTACCGCATCCGTTGCATTGGAAATTTGCTCACGAACAAAAATGTCCTGATCACTGTACATCCACTTCTTGATAATGGGGAAAATATTTTCACTATGAATAGATAATGAACCGTTTTTCTGCATAAACAATACCTCTTTTCAAATTTTTTACTTACAAATATGAAGTATAACACAAAAATTAGCACTCTTCAATATAGAGTGCTAATTTTCCTGTATCATTC